>JAJNPX010000471.1 GCA_021155145.1 Acidisarcina sp.
CACGTTAGGGAAAATGTTGGCCAAGAGGCTCGGGCTTCTCTATCTGGATACAGGCGCAATGTACAGGGCGGTCGCCTTTGCGGCGGTGCGGAAAGGGATCGATCCCAACGCGGCCGAAGCGGTCGCAGAGATCGCCCGTGAAATACGTATCGAGTTGAAGGGTGAGGCCGATTCGCTCCGTGTTCTCCTCGATGGCGAGGATATCTCGGATGCGATCCGAACCCTCGACATCGCTCAGGCGGCATCGGTCGTTTCGACCATATCCGAGGTGCGAAAGACGATGGTCAGCCTCCAGCGGCGTCTGGGTGAGGAAAGCCCGGTTGGCTGCGTTCTCGAGGGCCGCGACATCGGGAGCGTTGTGTTCCCAAATGCTGATATCAAGTTCTTTCTTACGGCCGAACCGGAGGCGCGAGCCCGGCGGCGATTCAATGAGGACGCTCAGAAGGGACGCGAAACCAGTTACGAGCAGACGCTCGCCGAGATCAACGAACGGGACGAACGCGATGTCTCGCGGGCCGACTCGCCCTTGCTGATACCTGACGATGCTGTCGTGATCGACACCAGCGAACTAGACCTCTCAGAGGTGTTCGACCAGATGCTGGCCAAGATCAACGACAGGCGATCCGTGTCCGCATAGCGGCAGAAGTGCATTGACTTGGCGGGCGTCAATAGCTAACATCGTAGATTGCTTTTTTGATATGCTCCCGTAGCTCAGCTGGATAGAGCAACAGCCTTCTAAGCTGTGGGTCGCAGGTTCGAGTCCTGCCGGGGGCGCGGATCTAATTCAAATACGGCGGCTATAGTTCAGGGGTTAGAACGCCAGATTGTGGTTCTGGATGTCGTGGGTTCGATTCCCACTAGCC
The DNA here is from genome assembly GCA_021155145.1 of Acidisarcina sp. Taxonomy (GTDB): domain Bacteria; phylum Acidobacteriota; class Blastocatellia; order Pyrinomonadales; family Pyrinomonadaceae; genus OLB17. Next base: position 864 of record JAJNPX010000471.1, read on the forward strand.
GCCCCATCCTATTGTTCGGTATGACCTCCCATTTTATTGCTTCGGTTCGATCTTGCCTCGTATAATTGCAAAAGGTTCATCTTCTGCACCCGAACTCTGAAATTATGCGGCGATTACTGTGCATTTTGATCTCCGGGATCCTCGCGTCGGCCGCGTGGGCCCAAAAGCCCGATGGACCGTACGTGTTGGACGAGGTCCTCGTCAAATTCAGAGAAGGAACATCGTCGGCCATGGCTGAGCAGGCACTCGCCCGTACGGGATCGGCCGCGGTCGAATCGCTCGGCAAGACGCGGTGGAAACGTGTAAAGATCGGCGGCAAACTGAGCATCGATTCAGCGATCGCCGAGTTGGGACGGCAGCGTGAGATAGAGTTCGTACAGCCGAATTTCTATTACCGGCTTGCCGCGACGCCCAACGATACGCTCTGGCCGGATCCGGGAATGTATGGAATGCCGAAGATCGCTGCCCCGGCGGCCTGGGACCTTACAACCGGGAGTTCGGAGGTGGTGGTCGCGAATATCGATACGGGCATGCGATACACCCACGAAGACCTCGCAGCCAATATGTGGGCCAACCCCGGAGAGATTCCCGGCAACGGCGTCGACGACGACGGCAACGGATTTGCCGATGACGTTTACGGCTACGACTTCTTTTTCAATGATCCCGACCCACTGGACGAGCACGGGCACGGCACGCACGTCGGCGGGATCATCGGGGCCGTCGGCAATAACTCGAAAGGCGTGGCCGGCGTGAACTGGAACGTCCGGATAATGGCGATCAAGATATACGACAGCGACGGTTTCGGGACGACCTCCGCGATGCTCGTGAATGCGTACGATTATTTGCGGATGATGAAGCTGAGGGGAATAAATATCAGGGTCACGAATAATAGCTATTCGGGATGCACGGAGGCATGCGGTTTTGACCAGGCAACGAAAGACGGGATCGATGCGATGGGCGACGCCGGCATCCTGAACGTGTTCGCAGCGGGCAACGACGGCTGGAACAACGATACCGCGGTCGCGCCGGCATATCCGGCGGCATATACGTCGCCGAGCATCCTCGCGGTCGCGGCATCTACGAGTACTGACGCGCGGGCGGGATTTTCGAATTGGGGAGCGGTCGGCGTGGACATTGCCGCACCGGGATCAGGTGTTCTTAGCACCACATTCTCGACCGATTCAAGCTACGGCAATCTGAGCGGCACCTCGATGGCCGCACCGCATGTGACCGGGGCGGCGGCCCTGCTCGCGGCGTACGACCCGTCGCTCTCGGTGCAGTCGATCAAGGCGACCCTGTTGAATACGGCAGACCCGCTGACGGGCTGGGAAGCGACGCCGATCAGGACCAACGGACGGCTCAATGTCTTCAACGCCCTTCAAAATAGGACGGTCTGCGGTTTTGGGCTATCGACGAATGAGGTCTTTCCGATCACAAAGGGCGGTTATTACTATGTGGACGTCGCGGCGCCGCAAAATTGCGATTTCGCGGTACGCTCGAACGACCGTTGGCTGAGGATAGAGGGGGCCGATAACAGGTCTGGCTCCGTAAGGGTCCGGTTTCGTCTCGGCGTAAACCCTAGGATAAGCCGGAGCGGAACTCTGACCATAGCCGGCCAGACCGTGACCGTTATTCAGTCAAGAATGTAAATTTTGTCGAAATCCTTGGCCGATTCCAACTTTTTACCGTTTAGGTCCGTCTAAACCGTCGGTCCTCAAAGATAATTAGATCGCGGCCCTTACACGGAATCGCATATTTTGTTGAAAAAGCCATAGCAAACCTAGTATATTGTTAGTTTGCGTTTGCGAAAACGGCATTCGCGCCGCAAAGCTCTGAAATTACCATTTAGGAATTACCAAATGCACACCTTTATCAAGTCCGCGGTCCGGGCCGCTTTTTCGGCAGCGATGATACTCGCAGCCTCTTCGATGGCGATCTCGCAGCCCGCATTGCGCAAGGCGATGGACTACAACGGAGACGGCCGTACGGACTATGCCGTCTTTCGGCCGTCCGATGGTTATTGGTATATTTTACAATCTAATGGCCAATACCTGTTTCAGAATTGGGGCATTCCCAATGAGGACACGCCGACACCTGGCGACTGGGACGGCGACGGCCGCGGCGATATCGCCGTTTGGCGTGACACCGACGGGGTCTTCTATTGGATCAGCAGCCAGAATTCGACGATCGGCATCAACTCGTGGGGTGTATCGGGCGACGAACCGGTGGCCCGTGATTACGATGGCGATGGCCGCGTCGATCCGGCCGTTGTAAGACGCGAGAACGGCGTCATGACCTGGTACGTCAACCGTACCACGGACGGCATCTTTTCGTTCGGGTGGGGAGCGACAACGGACTTTACCGCTCCGGGCGATTACGACGGCGACGGCAAGTTCGACTTTGCCATACAGCGGCCCGGCGCTACATCAGGCGACTACGCTTCGTTCTGGATCTTTCAGAGCCGCGACGGTATAAAGGTCGACTTTTGGGGCATCGGCTCCGACCTTGTCGTGCCCGGCGATTATGATGCCGACGGAAAGACGGACCTTGCTATCGTAAGAGAAGGGCCCGATCCCTCATCCGGACTGGATTGGTATATTAAGCTCAGCGGCGGCGGATTTTTCGCCACTTCGTGGGGTGCCACCGGTCCTGATTATACGGCTCAGGGTGATTACGACGGAGACGGCAAAACGGATATCGCCGTCTGGCGCGACTCGGATGGCGTATTCTACGTCCTTCGAAGTTCGGACGGCCTGCTCGGCGGAGTATACTGGGGCGGGGCGAACGACCTCCCGATCGCGGTTTACGACACTCACTGAACTATCTAAGCAGATATTCGAACCAAAAGGGCCGGGCGTTCATCGCGTTCGGCCTTTTTGTTTTCGCCGCCTTCGCATAGTAGGCTATCGAGATAGTGACCGCCGAAGCTGACAAACTAGCCGAAAGGCTTGCCGGAAAACGGATC
>JAJNPX010000511.1 GCA_021155145.1 Acidisarcina sp.
CCGACGCATCCGATCGGGACCTTGTAACGCTTCAGCCCTAGCTTTTCGATCACCGCACAGGCGGCAAGGCCAAGTTCGGCACCGGCTTCTTGTAAGATCGTTTCGGCGACCGCGTCGCCCTCCTGAGCGGCCTCGACCACGAACTTTGCGAACCCCGCGATGCGGCTATTATCGACCTGCGGAGAGTATATCGCAACGATCAAATTTTCCGGGCCGGAGGCTCTGAAATATTCGGATGCACGCTTGCTCAACGTGGTTGCGATGCCGCGGCCGTCCGATGCCTTCGCCACGGCGTGGAGAGCGGTCTGCGCTATGCCGACACCGCCGCCTTCGTCTCCCGCGAGCGGCCCCCAACCGCCGGCGATCGCCATCTTGCCTTTTGCGTTTTTCCCAAGACATATCGAGCCCGTGCCCGCGATCACCACTATGCCCGGCTCTCCGAGCGTTGTCGCGAAAAGGGCGATCTCGGCGTCGGTGATTACCGTCGTCTTGCGAATGCGGATCTGCTCGGTAAAGCTCGCCTTGATGCTTTGCTTGATGTCGGCACGGCGGACGCCGGCCAGACCGAGCGTTGCGGCGGCGATATCGACTCTCAGGATCTCGGCCGCATCGATGGCCTGATCGGCGGCCTTCACGATGTTTGAAACTGCCGTCTCTACGCCGACCCGCAGTGGGTTTGACGGTCCGGCCGTCCCCTCGCCGACCACCTCGCGTGCTTCGTTCATCAGCGCGACATGAGTCTTGGTGCCGCCGCCGTCCACACCCAGAAAGAATTGTGGAAACGCGGGTTTGCGGGTTGGTCTTGTCGTTCTTGTCGGCATCGGAGCTCTGACGAGTTCAAAAAAATATTTCTGCGCTATTCTTCGCCAAACTTGACATATAATCAAATTTAACAGATTTTATGTATTCAATAAGATAGCGTGATACGCCCGTCGTTTTTTATATAACTACAATTTGAGATTCCGATATGGAGATCAGACAGCTTAAAGCTTTTCTGGCGATCGCCGAGGCAAAGACCTTTACTGCTGGGGCGCGCCGCGTAAACGTGACACAGGCAGCGATCTCGATGCAGATCCGCCAGCTCGAAGATGAGGTCGGCCTTCAGCTTTTTACGCGAACACCGCGCCGCGTGATACTGACCGAGGCCGGCGAGTACCTGCTCGAACGCGCGAGGAAAATTCTGCGCGAGCACGATTCGGCACTTGCCGAGATCGCCGAGGTCGCCGGTGCCGAGTATGGCCGGCTGCGTATCGGCAGCGCGTCGGGCACATTTGCGATGCACCAGCTGCCGGTGATCCTCCAAAAGCTAAAAGTAAAGTTTCCGCATTCGGAATTGACAGTTACGTCCGGCACCAGCGAACGCCTCGTTGATAAGATGATGCACGGCGAACTCGATACTGCCTTTGTCTCGCTGCCCGTGGACAATGCTAACATCACGACCGAATCGATCTTTTCGGACGAGATCGTCGCCATCGCCCACCCTGATCATCCGCTTGCGAGAGAAAAGTACATCAGCGCCGCGACGCTCGCCGGTGAGAGCCTGATACTCGGCGAACGCGGAGGGAATACGCGCCGCATGATCGACGAATTCTTTGCCGCCGCCAACGTAAGGCCGAACATCACAATGGAACTCTCGCGGCAGGAGGCGATCAACCTGATGGTCGAGAACAACCTCGGGGTCGGTATGGCCGGGGCGAAATCGGTAGCCCGCGAAAAACGCGACGGCAAATTGATCACGTGGCTCATCGAAGGCGCCGAGATCAAATGGGAACTCGGATTGGCACGCCTCCGCGGCGGCCACTTCTCGCCGATCGGGAAGGAATTCGTGCGGCTTTGTAAGGAAAGCTTCGTCGAGCGGGAGAAAGAGTTGAGGGCCAAGCGGTAAATGAGGATAAGTGGCGTTATCTGGCTTGATGACACCGTTGCCAAACTGGCAACTAAACATTCGGTAGAGACATTTGAAGTCGAGGAGGTTTTATCGAACAAGCCAAAGATCAGATTTGTTGAAAAAGGTTACCGCGATAGGGAAGATGTATACTTAGCACTCGGGCAAACGTTTGGCGGAAGATATCTGGCGATATTCTTTATTTACAAGCGTACAAGCGAGGCTCTAATTTTGAGTGCCCGAGACATGGCAGAAAAAGAAAAAAGGACCTATGGACGCAAGTGAAAAGAAGCAAATGCCTAAATTTGATTCACTCGAAGAACTCGTAGATTTCTTCGAGGAGAACGACCTTGGCGATTATCTCGAAACTATGCCGGAAGTGGATTTCGAAGTAGATCTTACATCGCGAAAACATTACGTTGCGGTCGATGAAGATGTGGCCGAGCGCCTTTCGGAAATATCAAAAAACGAACACGTCCCTTCAGGGGCGATCGTGAATTCATGGCTTCGAGAGAAGCTCTCCGATTATTCACGAAGGAACTGACCCAGATCGAATGACACTTCGTATTACGGCCCTATTCGTTCTCTATCTGTGCCTCTGCGTCTCCGCGGTTCAATTCGCTTCAGCGCAGGGATTGCCGCTCGCGACGCCCGCGTCGGTCGGGATGAACGCGGCGAAGCTTAACCAGATCGAGGCTTTGGTCAATGCGGACATCGCGGACAAGAAGCTGCCCGGTGCTGTAGTGATCGTCGGCCGAAAAGGGAAGATCGTTTACCGGAAGGCGTTCGGCAACCGCTCGCTTGTACCAACGGTCGAGAAGATGACGGTCGATACGATCTTCGAC
>JAJNPX010000008.1 GCA_021155145.1 Acidisarcina sp.
AACGTTGCAACATATAATTGATGCAACAATTAGAAGTGTCATCGGCAAATACGCGAACACCTCCGGGAGCAAGACCCCGATCGACTGCCTCAACATCAGCCCGAGCGATACGCCCGCCGCCGCCACGAGGATACGTCCCACGACCCAGCTTCGAAATGCGTTCGATGGCTGGAAAATAAAATAGGGCAGAACGACGAATGCGAGAAGGGTTGCTGCGGCAGCGACACCGTCGAAACCGAAGGATAGCCATCCCTGACCGAGGTCCAGAGCCAGAAAGAACAAGACAAAGGTCGTGTCAACGGTCGTGCCGGCCGCTTCGCGCTCATTCGGATCGGCTGCATCGGCGGATGTCAGGGATGCGTCGGCGAACATCGCCGCATTGCTGATGTTTTGCATAATCTCCTCGTTTGGATCTCAAACCGGGCCGAGCCGCTATTTCTTCTTTTTCGAAGGAACGCTGAACTGTTTGTAAGCGACCCGGAACAGCTCAGAAAGCGCGTTGGCGGTCTCCGGCGTGAGATTCTTGTCCGCACGCAAGTGAGCCTCGACGATCTCAGGGGTCGCTTCGTGCGGGTAATAGATCACCGGTTCGACATCAGAGGCCGAAGCCTGTTTGTTCATCACCCGGTCGATCGGCATATCGAGCCAGCCCGTGAGTCGTGCGATATTGTCGGCATCGGGTTTCCCGGTCCCGTTCTCGATCCGCGAAAGCGTCGAGGCCGATACACCGGTCTTATCCGCCACGTCACGCAGGCTGAGGCCAAGCTCTTCGCGTCGGCGCTTTATCGCCGACCCGAGTTCCTGAGTCTTTACGAAATTGTCATTTCTAAATGCCATATTTCCTCCAAAGGGTTGGGCGTCATTTCTGCACCCGCCATTTCATGGATAAAACATAGCACAAGAGTTTTTTAATTTCAACACCATATTTCATACTTGCAACAGGCGGGAATAATATGGTACGATGTTGCATCGATGGAACGTACACCTGATATCGATGCGGTGTCGGAGGAGCGTAACCATCGCTTTGACAATATTTAGAAGCTGAGTCGCCCGGCCTGAGGGGCGGCGAACAGGGTCTTGCGGCGGCACCGGGCTTTGGTCCGATCAGGGTTCCAAGGGAAACCAGCCGGCCCGAATGGCAAGATCGATGAAACAAAGGAGAACCGAGATGAGAACGAAAGCTGAGACCCAGGAACAACGTGTTCTATCCGAAGAGTTCGAGGGCGACAACGTCCTGGATTTTTCCGTGACGCTGAAGGAATTGCGAAAGAATGTAGATCCGGACCTCGTACGGCATCGCGAGGCATGGCGTGACCGCAAGGGCAATGTCAGAACGGTCGATTATGTCGAGTGGCACACGGTCGCGGATATTCTCGACGAGACGGCGCCGAGTTGGGCACACGCCGTCAAGGATGTCCGGGCGATCGGCGACTTTATGATCGTAACGGTCGCGATCACGATAGACGGCGTCACCCGCGAAGGGATCGGGACCGGGTCTTCGCGGAGCGAGACCGGCATCAAAAAGGCGGAACACGACGCTCTCAAACGAGCAGCGGTCAAGTTCGGCATCGCCCGCGACCTCTACAAGCGAGAATTTGACGCGATCGAAAGAGGCGACGATCGAGACGCGCGGGCGGCGGCGGGATTCCCTTCCGATCCGGTGGCGAAGACGATCGCCGATATGATCACGACCAAGCAGTTGGGTATGATCCGGGCGGTCGCTCGCGAGGCCGGTGTCGACGCCGATAAGGAGTGCTCTGAACTGATGAATTGCCAGGTCAGCGAGCTGTCCCGTCGGTCGGCTTCAGCCTTTATCGATCACCTTCGAGTGCTGCAGCCGCAAGCCCTGCCGGTACGGAAGGCGGGCTAAAGTCTCTCCAAAGAGGTTTTGAGTTGTGATTCCCGTCGGGTTCGTCCCTGTCACGAACCTTGCAAACCTCCCGCTCACAACTCAAAACTCCTGCTTTTTGTCCCGCATTTACTCGATTTCACAATAGTGCTAAGATTCGGTCAAACTGCATCTGACAGCAGGTCGGTAGATCACGCGGGCATTCTATTCTATTTGGAGGAACCGATGGCCGAGCATGACCAAGCAAACAATAGGGCGATGCCGAAGCATGGCGAATTCTGCTGGAGCGAGTTTGCCGTCTCGGACCTCAAAGCTTGCCTTCCCTTTTACCAGAATGTATTCGGCTGGAAGGTGGAGCGAAGCACATCGGCGGGCGACGAAATGGAGTATCTCGAATTCTCGTCTTGCGGTGGTGAACAAAAGGATGCTGCGATCTACGAGATGAATGCGACGATGTTCGGCGATGAGATGCCGCCGCCGCACATTGCCCAGTATGTAGCGGTCGACGATGTGGACCGGACGGCGGAAAAGGCGAAGGCTCTCGGTGGCTCGGTCCTATTCGGGCCTTACGACATACCGAATGTCGGCAGAATGGCGGTGATCAATGATCCTTCCGGAGCATCGATCTCAGTTATCACCCTGACCGGAGGAAATTAGATCATTATGGCTATTTCGATCGCGCTTTCGGCGTTGAGCGGCAAATGGTCCGGTACCAACCGCCTGCACATGGTTTGGGATACGGAGAATCCGATCCG
>JAJNPX010000011.1 GCA_021155145.1 Acidisarcina sp.
CCTCTCGATCGTACCAATAGCCAGCTAAAGCTGGAACTCCAAACATCAGGTGGCCCGACGCTACCTGGAAACGTCTCAATCGTACCAATAGCCAGCTAAAGCTGGAACTCCAAGCCCCGGTCCTAGACCGGCCGGCGATCCTGAAATATCTTTAACGAACCGTCGCCGACCGAGAACTTGAGCGGGACGCCGCCGGTCCCGGCCTTTGCCGCGATGGATTTGTCCGTAAACTCCCGGCGCCTTATGCGTGGTTTAAACCCATCGTATCCATTCTCGATCGAACCGGTTCGAAGTATCGTCGCATCAAAATCGGCGTTGAGGCCCGACGGCAGGTTCAGCGACATCGTTCCGCTGGCAAGCTGAACATCGGCGAACCGTCCGCGCCAGCTTCGGGTGGGTATCGAGATATCTACATCGCCCTTGCCGATGACGGCGATCACGCCCCCGCCGACCAGGTCGAGTTTGGCGGTCGTCTCGAGAAAGTTTATCTTAATTGAGCCTTCGACGCCCGCGACCTTCAGGTCTCCCTTTCCGCCATCGATCTGCAGGTCGCAGTAGCGAGGCACCTTGATAACGTAATCGATTCGATAGGCGTTTCCCATCAGCGATCTAGGGAATTTCTTATCGACCGTCTTGAGATATTTTTTATCATGCGTCCCGAGGCTGATGATCCCGACACGGCCCATCGATTCGTCGAGCTGAAAACCGGTCACTTTTGCCATTCGCTCGAGGTCGGCGTCATTCGCGGCCTCGACGATGATCTCGGCCGTGATCTCGACCTCGTTATTTGACCAGCCCTCGATCGTGATAGAGCCTGCGGGCGAGCCCTGTACAGTCAGCGTCCCTCCCGATCCAAAGTCGAATCTGTCGTTCTTGACGGTCGTTCGCTTCAGCGGTTGTGCAGATTGGGCGTACGACATTGAATACAAGCAAACAAACGAGAAGGCAAGCGAGATCAGCAAGGTGGTCTTTTTCATATGGTTGGTGTAGCGGGAAAGCGCGGCCAATGGAAGTTTAGTTCCGCGAGGGGAGAGAGGTCAACAGGTTTTATCGTCTGATGAAGGCGATGTTCCCCCGCTGATTCGTGACGCTGAGTGTCGCGGCGCCCTCACCGGCATCACCCGCGGTGCCGGCGACACGCCTCCCGTCGCTGACAAACCTCATATTTTCACCGACGAATGTGCCGAGAGAGATGTTTCGGGTCGAGGGTGCGGTCGCGACCAGCTTGAACGACGATCCGGGCGGAATTCGCAGGTTTATATTGCCGTTTATCGAGAAAAAACGATATCCGCCGCCCGGCTGGATCACGCCGTCAAAGAATATGTCGCCGATACCGTTCTGGGCCGAGACGGCTGCCGCCCCAATGTTCGTCAGTGTGATGTCGCCCTCGGTCGTGATGTGGGCCCGCACGAGGCCGCCACGGACGTTCGAGACGATGAGATTGCCCATCTTGGTCTCAATATCGACCGACGATGTGAATGGGACGCGTATCGTGAAGTTCACGCTTCCGACATCGGCGCGCCCCTGATTGTCCTTTACGAGGTTGATATAGATGGTCCCGCTCAGGCTCTGCGGTTCGATGTTCGCCGCCGGCGCTTCGAGATAGGCCGAGATGCTCACTTCGTTACGGTTCCATCCCTCGACAGTGACGGTCCCGGTCCGGTTCAGGAGCTGAAGCCTGACATTTTGCCCGGCAGGATAAACCCTGGAAAAGCGCTTCTGTGCAGCGGCTGACAGGGGCAGAAAAGCACAAAATATGCCGGCGAAGAGAACGAACAAGGCGACCCTTCTCCAGCTTTTTGCAAAGCCCGATGATTTGTCCAAAATGCGGATCATTTTTACCAGCAAGGGCGATTATAATTCCGAGAACTCGCGAAGCAGGTTCATTTTTTCGTTCATAACAGAATCGAGCATTTCGCCCGATAGTTCATCATCCGGGTTCTGCTCGAGCGACTGTGTATATTCGAAAACGGCCTGATCGATGGCCTGAAGGTTCTTATCAAACCCCCGTCGCAGATTATCATCCCACATTGCGCGTCGCGCCTGCACACGCTTGTTCCAATAATCTATTGCGGCCTGTTGTTCGCGTAGCCTCTTCTGCCTTGCCTCTTGCGGAGTGTCGGTAAGCCCCACCTTGCTCAAGATCTTTTCGAATGTCGTCTGCGATTCCCCCGACCGCGATGTAAAATCATCGGCTGGGGGCTGGATGTAACTCCTGATGCCGATCACGGTCAGGATCGAGCTGACGAGCGCGATCGCCAGGACGCCCGCTGCGGCCTGAGAGAATGAAAGATTCCAAACCCGCGAAAAAATGCCTCGCCTCGGCTCTTCTTTGGCAATTTCCGGCAGTGCTTCGGACTCGATGGTATTGCTGATCCGGCACCAGAGAGCGTTGGTATTGAGATGGGCCGGCAATTCCCCCGGATCGTCGAACTTACAGGTGTCCAAAATTGCCGCGAGTTCTTCACAAAGCTTCGCACACTCGGCACACAGCGCAAGATGCGTGCGGATCTCAGAGGCCTCGGCCTCTTCGGCCTCGCCGTCCAAAAACCGGCTCAGATTTTCCTGACAAACTTCGCAGTTCATAACACAAGGTTTCGCGGCCCCGCCATTTGGCGGCCCAGGGCTGCCCCGAAACGACCTTCTGCCACGGGAGCCAGCGAAAGCTGAACCTCCCGAACTTTCAACCACCCTTCCCGTTATCAATCTAAATAGATGATTCAGGGGGCAAAGGGTTGCCCTCGAGCACGGTATTCTAACTAGTTTCTTCGGTTTGTTTGATCAATAGGCCGCGAAGCTTTAGGCGGGCCTTGTGGAGCTGAGATTTTGAAGTGCCCACAGATATGCCCAGCATACGCGCCACTTCCTCATGTTCGAAACCCTCGACGTCGTGGAGCACGAACACATTCTTATATCCTTTGGGCAATTCCGCGATCGCGTTCTTTAGTGCAATGCGGTCGACCACGGCCATGCGTCTCGGGTTTGCCGAGCCGGTGACTGCCTGTTCCGGCATCTCACCGTCTTCGCTGGTCTTTTCGTTCTTGAATGACCGCTTTCGAAAGTGCATCAACACCTGATTTACCGTAAGCCGGTGGAGCCATGTCGAAAACGCCGAATCGCCGCGAAAACTGCCGATCTTTCTAAAAAGCTGAATGAAAACTTCCTGCGTCAGGTCCTCGGCCTCCGTCTGGCTGCCGGTCATTCGCAGGGTGAGGCTGTAGGTACGCCTGTGATAGCGCTGATAAATGACCTCGAAAGCGGCAAGGCTGCCGCCGGCCGCCATTTTGCAAAGTTCTATGTCCGATGCATCAAGGTGGGCACCGCCATCGTCGACAGGCGCACGAACCGCCTTCCGAACCCTCGCAAGCGGTGGCTCGGCTGCATCCTCAAAACCAAAAGCGATATCCCTGTCAACGGCCGCTGCGGTCGAGTCCATAGATACTCCTAAAAGGTCTGTCCCGGAATTGATATACCTGTCCGCCGCTATGATGCCGTACCTCCAAAAATTAGTTGCTTCAGGCTCGCCGTACTTTTTTGACCGGTGATCGGGCGATGTCACGATAATACGAAGACCGGCCCGTTTTCCAGATTCTAGACGCATTTGGCCGAAACGTAAAGGAAATTGTTGCCTTATTTCCGTGACGTCCCGAACCCGACCGCGCCTGGCATTTCGGATTTGGCTGCCGAAGCGCCTTAGGCTACACTGCGTAAGATTTCCTTTTGACCTATGCTTTTTCTGACACAGTCGGCGGCCGTGTACGGCATCGACGCTCTCATTGTGGATATCGAGGTAAATCTGCAGCCCGTCCGCGGCGAGCAGGACCAGGCGAATGTGATCATCGTCGGCCTGCCCGACACGGCCGTTCGCGAATCGCGCGAGCGGATCCGCGCGGCCATTA
>JAJNPX010000031.1 GCA_021155145.1 Acidisarcina sp.
GCCTTGGTCGAATCGCTTCCCTGGCTTGCCAATATCGCCTGCCGCAGCAGTTCGATCGCTTCTTCGTTCTCCGGCTCATCTGCTATGACCACGCTAAGGGTATCTATCGCTTCCTGCAGACGTCCGCTCTTAAGAAGAGCCTCACCGAGCTTGAGCGTCGCCGCCTCGGGTGCGAGGCTTGCCCGCCCGCCGGTCATTCGCTGATAGAATTGCGAATCTATCGGCGCGGCGGAACTTCGCCATTTTTCCAGAGCCTCGATCAGCTCGCCCTTCTTGTCCTGTCGTTCATAGAATTCGGAGAGGAATGCCCATGCCTCCGCATAACGCGGGTCGAGGCTCGCCACGAACTTCCATTCATCGACCGCACGCGAAGCGCTGGACTGCTCGAGCGATCGGGAGCCCAAACCGCTCTTGAATGTGAAGAGGCGGGCAAGTATCCGCCGCGCGCCAAAGTTCTTTGGATCTATCTTCAACGCGAGCGATGCGAGATCGATCGCTTCGTCGATGTCTCCGGGCGGGGCCGTGATCGCGAGTTCCGCAAGCGCAGTGTAGGCCTCGGCAAGGCGCGGATTCGCGTCGATCGCCTGTTCGAGTGCGGTCCGGGCGGCGATCACCGTCGCCTGCGTCATTGCCGGGTCGCGGCGGGTCCGGGAATTTTTTATCGCCCAACCGTATCGCTCGCCTTCGAGCAATTTTGCATACGCCTTCGAAGCCTGTGCCGTGGAGACCGTACCCGTTATGCCCACCTTTTCCAGATTTGCGGCGAGCACCTTTGAAAGTTTGGTATCGGGAGCGGGGGTCGCATTGGCCGTCGGACGCACCTGTTGGCCCACGACCGCTCCGGCGAATATGCAGATCAGAAAAATATGACCGAGTGCTTTCACTTTGCTCCTTTCGACGGCCTGCACGGCCTTAGACAATATAAAAGCGGTCTCCAGGCACCGCTCTTATCACCGGGACGACGCGATCAGGTCACTTCTCGGGCTGTGTCTGCGGAGCTGCCGGTTGGACCCGCACCGAGGCCTGACGCTGAGAGATCACCGTGGTAAGGGCCTGCGGTATCTGATTGACGTAGATCTCGCCCTGGTTCTCAATTATCTGGTCGATCAATTCAAACTTCTCCTTGTCAAACTCCTTTGTCATCAGTACGCCGTTCTTATCAATGGTCATCGGGTAGATGCCAAAGAACTGGTTCTTGAAGTTCTGAAAGAATCCGCCGTCATCGGGCCGGGTCACGCTCATCCGCTCCGGGTCGGGTTCCGGTATCGAAGCCCCGATCAGCTCGAGCTGTTCCTTTGACTTGGCCACATACTCGCTGTTGGGATAATCCCTTATGATCCGCTGAAAATAACGGGCCGCCTGGTCGGTCTCTTCTTCCGTCATATAGGTGACCGCCAGCTTATAGAGCGCCTCATCCATATACCCGAAATTCGGATACTTCTCCAGTATCTCGAGATACCGCGACTGTGCGCCTTTCAGCCCGCTCTTTCCCTGAGAAACGGAAAGCGTGTAGTAATAATTCGCGATGTAGAGGTTGTGGAGCCCGAGATTGTTTTGAACCTGCGCCAGCCGCTCCTCGGCCTCTTTTATGAGGATCGAATTGGGATACTGCTGGATAAGTGCCTTGAGCCTGACCTCGGCACGTTTTGCCCGGGTCGCGTCGCGATCCGGCAGGCCGATCTGGCGCATCTCAGATTCGCCGATCTTTAGGACGACGCGGTCCGCCAATGGATGCGTCGGAAAGAAAGTCAGCCAATCCTGATACGCGGCGATCGTCTGAATGAGCCCGCTCGTCGAGCCTTCTAAAAAGAATGAATCGGCGACCGCAAGCTTTGCCATCGGCAGATACGGCGAATCGGGATACGTCGTGATGATCGTCTGGAACAGGAGCCTGCCAACATCGAATCTCTTCTTTCGGACCTCGCGGGTAGCCACTATAAAGAGTTCGCGATCGCGGCCCGGTGATACAGAACCGATTAGCTCGTCATACTCGTCATCGCCGCCGCCGCCGAACAGGCCCAGGAACTTCTTTTTCTTCTTGACCTCACGCGGTTTTCCGACCGGCGAATCCGGCGTTGCCCGGGCGTTTGCCGTCTCCAGCTGGACGGCATCCACCCGCGTGAGCAGCTCGCCTACCGCGGCCTCGACCTGATCGACCTCGGACATTTCGAACTTGTCTGCCCGATCGACCTTTCCCCGCAGCGAATTGACCTCTGAAAGAAGCCGGGAAACGTCCTTTTCAAGGCTCAATATCCGGCCGAGTGGCGTGTCAGCCTTGCTCTTGTCGTCCTTTTTGCTGTCATCGCCTTTATTCTCTTCTTTGAGAACCGATGCCGAACTGTTCAGCGACCGCCGCATGGTGTCCAGCTTTTGCCGCATCACCTCAAGCCGCTGTAGCGGCGTACCGTCACTCGGTTTCGCCTGCGCGTTCACGGACACTGAAAATGCCGCCCCAAAGAGCGCGGCCGCAATTACAGAAAAGAATAAGTGCTTTCTCATAAAGATTCTCGCCGAACAGAAAGTACAATGGTCAAACCCAGACCGTCGCGTTATCCAACAATTCCTTTACCGCTTCCGTGGGCTTTCCGCCGCCAAATACCGCCGATCCGGCAACGACTATGTCGGCCCCGGCATCGCGTATCTCGGCAATATTGTCGCCGTCGATACCGCCGTCGATCTCGATCCGCGTCGCAAGGCCGCGTTGGTCGATCATCGAACGCAGCCGTCGCAGCTTATCAAGCGAGGTCGGTATAAAACTCTGGCCGCCGAACCCCGGATTAACCGACATCAGCAGCACAAAATCCGCGTACGGGAGCGCTTCTTCGAGAGCCACGAGCGGCGTCGCGGGGTTTATCGCGATCCCGGCCCTTGCCCCTGCTCCCTTTATGGCCGTCAGCGTACGCTGCAAATGAACATCGGCCTCAACATGCACCGACACCATATCGGCCCCCGCTTTAACAAACTCCACTGCATATCGGCCCGGTTCGCTGATCATCAGATGCGTATCGATGGTCATCCGCGTAGCTGCCCGCAGCGACCTGACCACGGGAAGGCCGATCGTGATGTTGGGCACAAAATGCCCGTCCATTACATCGACGTGCAAGACCGTCGCACCACCATCTTCGACCGCTCCGATCGCCTCGCCGAGACGGGTAAAATCCGCGGAGAGTATTGACGGTGCAATTTCAAAAGAACGAAGGTTTTCGGTTACTTTGTTGCCCAAAATATAATTATCGTTGCTCAACTAAGGCCGCGGCCTCGGTTCGGCAGACGGGGTCTTGATCGTATTTGGTTTTGTTGGATTCGGAGTAGTCTGAGATTTCGGCTGCTCACGCTTGTTCGTTGCATCGGCCGGCTTCGCGTCCGCTCCGGGATCTTTCTTGTCGCCCTCGACGCTCTTGGCCCCCTTCGAATCGTTCGCGTCCGAGGTCGAGGTGTTGGCGATGACGTCGCGGGTGGTATCTGCCTTCTTCTTATTCGTGTTCGAGTTGGAATTGCTCTTCGACTTTTTCGGCTTGTCGGAGATCATTTCTTCTATCTTTTCCGTGTCGTCCTCTTCGATGTCCTTTTTGAGCGACGGCGGCGGCGCTTCGTCTCCGGCTCCGACCTTGCTCACGACGACCAGGATCATTTGGCCCGTCTTGACCGTCTCGCCCGGCTTTGGCAGCTGTTCGAGCACGGTATTGATCTTTTCCGAGCTTGCCCGGTCAGCGCGCTTTTTGATCTTCAATCCGAGCGACGCAAGCTCTTTTTCACTCTCGACAAAATCCTTGCCCGTGATGTCCGGAACCTTTACTTCGGCCCCCGACAGGGAAACATAGACCACGGCCGCCATCGCTCCGCCAAAAGCCGCAAGGAGCAGTCCGACGACCGCTAGTTTGCCAATTGCCGATAAGCTTTTACCGATAATGCTCAAAAGAAGATCCTCAACAAAAGTCTAACATTTTGACGAAATTATGTAACGCCTGTCGAGCCGTTTAACCCCGCACCAGCTCTGCAATAAAGAAGCCGTCTGCGGCGTCGCGATCCGGGAAAGTGCGTCCAAATCCACGGCCGGTCACGAACCGTTCGGGGATGTCCGGCCGAACGACCTTGAACTCGGGTGAATCCGCAACGAAGGCCGCGATGACATCCTCATTCTCTTCGATCTCCAGTGAGCACGTGGAATACACGAGTCTCCCGCCAGGCCGTACGACCTTTGATGCATTCCGAAGCATTGCGAGTTGTTTACCCTGCATCCTTTGCGGGTCCGCCGGATCGAGAAAATAGCGGATCTCCGGGTTGCTTCTTATCGTTCCCGT
>JAJNPX010000033.1 GCA_021155145.1 Acidisarcina sp.
GTCCAAAGGTGATCTTTTACATTTGAGCAAGCTCGCGAAGAAGTAATTCAGACATGACAATAAAAACGATCAGTTCGATCGCCCTGCTTTGGGCCTTGTCCGTGACCAGCCTAATGGGCCAGGATGAGGCGGCCCGTGTATCGGCTACGTGGCAGGTGTTGAAATATGATATCTCCGCCACACTTCCGCAGACCGATGCAGATCGAAAGCTCTCGGTAAGTGCGAAGATCGACGCAAAGAATGTCTCTTCGCGGCCGGCATCCACATTGACCCTCCGGATCAGCCCTTCGGCTGAGATCACGTCTATCGCGGTCAACGGCACGGCGGTCGAGCCGTCGAAACGGGAAGAGAAGATCGGATCGGGCGTCCTTCAACAGCTGGTCGTCAGAGTGCCTTCGGTTGCGGCTGGAGGAGGCATCGCTGTAACGGTCGACTACAAGCTTAGTGTGAAAGACAATTCGGGGCTCGCGGCCATATCCTCGTCGGGTTCACAGTTCTTACCGCTTTCCCACTGGTATCCCACGCCTAACAGCTGGTACTTCGCCCGCGGGGCCGACCATGCGCCCTTTAGCATCCGTGTTAACACTCCGGCGGGCCTGACTGCAGTTTCGGGTGGTATGCAGACCGGCAGCGCCTTTGAAACAAAGCTCAACGGCCAGCCTTTCTTTGCCGCCGGATCGTGGGAAATGTCCGAACAGCCGGGTGCGACCCTTTACTTGCCCAAAGGCCTTGACTCGATGGGCAATTCGCGGGCATCCGAACTGGCCGCCATCGCCGCGGAGGCCAGGGTCTTTGTCGAGAAAGTTCTAGGTCCGATGACCGGCATAAAGGTCCGGCTTGTTGCTGTCTCACGGGGTGCTGGCTTTTCCGCGGGGGGGACCATCTTCTTTGACGAGGCCGTGCTTCGCAGGCCAAGGGTCGATTCGCAAACAGCTCTAACCATAGCAGAGGCCATTGCAAAGATCTCGCTGGGAGGGCAGACAGCGATAACTGGAGACGGCGGCGGGGCCGTTCGCGAGGGCCTCTCCCGATATATAGCCACACAGTTTCTCGAGGAGAAGTACGGCAAGGACGTCGCCGACGTCGAGCGCCTTCGCCAGCGGGTTGCCTACGCGGCCGTCGTCCAGCGTGACGCACCGATCAATACAGTGGCGCCGCTTGACGATTATTACTATTCCGTAGTTGCGAACAAGGGTGCGATGATCTGGCGGCTTCTCGCCCTCAAAACCGGAGCGGCCGAGTTCGGGTCGAGATTGAGAGCCGCTCTGGAAAACAAAGAGGCCTCGCTCGCAGAGATCAGGGCCTTATTCCCCGAACAGAAAGAATTCCTCGACTACGGCTTTGATCAAACGACCGATATGAACTTGTTGGCGGGCCTGCCGCAGCGGTCGGCTGGTGAGTCGAAGGTCGCGCTGAGAAATACCGGAAGCGTGGATGCAACGGTTGACGTGGAGGCCGTGCTGGAAAACGGAGAGCGCGTCAGCGCCCCGGCAACGATCCGGACCAAAAATTTCGGGGAGGTCGTCTTTAAGACTCCGCAGAGAATTGCCCGGGTCGAAGTCGACCGGCAGAAGCTTTACCCTCAAACCGATTTTTCGGATGACGTGGCTCCGCGTGAGCTGTCCGACAGCGACCCGTTGCTTGCCGTCAAGCGTTTTTTTGATAAGCAGGAGTATGCCAACGCGGAGAAGACGGCTCGGCTGGTCTTGAGCGACTTCCCTCGGTTTGACGATGTGCGCGTCCTCCTCGCACGATCTATGCTCGCGCAGAACCGAACCGCGGAGGCCGAAAAAGAGTTTCAAGCGGTCCTTTCTGAGAAGCTGCCGACATCTCGAAGCGTTGGATGGGCTCTCGTCGGCCTTGCCGATGTCGCTTTACGGTCCGATCTGAAAGAGAAAGCGATCGGCCTCGCCGCTGAGGCGATCAGGGCAGATGCCGAATACGGTGCGAGCCTCGCCGCCAGGAATATTAGAACCCGGGCCGGGGCGAGATCTACGACAGATGCGTCGATAGCCGGATTTTTCGAACAGTGGGATCGAGCGGCGGCCGCGAACCAGAAGGCCCAGCTCGATGCTCTTGTAATGCCCGGTGAGGCTTCGAGATTTTCCGGCAGTGTTGCAGGCCAAACGGCGGCATGGAAGACCGAGATCACGAACGTTGATATGATCGACGCAAATACGGCACTTGTGGAAACGAACCTCGCGATCAAACTATTGAATCGTGAACCCGAATCGGGGCTTGCCGTATTTCGGCTTGTCCGCTCCGGCGGATCCGGCTGGAGGATACGTGCGGTCGAGGTCTTTGAGGTCCGATGAACACACTCTCCCCCGAGCTTTTCGAACGCGCGGCCAAGATACGTCTCCTGCTGCTGGATTGTGACGGAGTGCTTACGGATGGCCGACTATATTATTCGGCCGAGGGCGAGGCATTGAAAGTCTTTGACGTGCAGGACGGCCAGGGCATCGTTACATGGTTGGGACACGGGCTGCGTGCCGGGATCATAAGCGGGCGCAGTTCGCCAATTGTAGGGAAACGAGCGGCTGACCTGAAGATCGATATCGTGAGACAGGGTGTAACGGACAAACTCTCCACCGCGATTGAGGTCGCGGCCGAGACTGGAGTTTCTTTGGAAGAGACGGCCTTCATAGGTGACGACGTTGTCGATCTGGACGTAATGGCGAAGGTCGGGCTTTCGGTCGCTGTCGCGAACGCGGTCGATGAGGTCAAGGCTGCCGCACATCTGGTCACTGAGCGGAGTGGAGGACGTGGAGCGGTCAGAGAGCTAATTGACCTGTTGTTAAGTTGTCACGGCCGGTCAAGCGATCAATAAGCCGCATTGTGCAAGCTGTTGCAGATGGGCTTTGACCACGGTTTTTAGGTCCTCGATGAATTCCTTATCACTCGGGTCCGGCACCTCGTATTGAGATGACATTGCCTCTACCAGATCGTCAAGACCTCGTGTCCCGTCAAGCAGCGACACCAAATGCAATACTGCCGGATTGTTTGGCTTGATATTGTATCCGGCTTGATTGGTAAGCGAGTTGCTGCCGTTCACGGCTTGCCATCGGGTGAACCTCGCAGCAGTGGGCCGGGAACTCACCTCGACGCAGATCTCGGGT
>JAJNPX010000037.1 GCA_021155145.1 Acidisarcina sp.
TTCGCGAGCAGGGCCGACGTTAATGCGTAAACGCCTGTGACCGCGGCAAAAACGAGCGTTATCAGGCCCGGCAGATAGTTATCGGTAAATCCAAGATAGGCGGCGGACACGAGGGCCACAGACAAAATGAGAAGCAGGCACGCGAGCAGCGATACGGCCTTTGATATCAGTCTCCAGAGCGGGTTTTCCATTTGGTCTATTTCTCTCCTGCTCCGTCCGCTGCCGGATGGTCGATCAGCGTTTCATATCCGTTGACGGCCTCGGCCGGCATCGCAGGCGTATAGGCGGGTTCCGGAAGGGTTCCCGACGACGGGACCAGATCGACGACCGCATCACGCAGGCTGTCAACGACGCTCATCACCTTCTGAAGGCTCGATTCCGAGCTCCGGACAAGCGTGGTCGTATGGCTAAAGTCGGAGACCGACCTGAGGACCGCCACGATCTTTTGCGATTCGGCATTTTGGGCTTCGGTCGCGGCCCGCAATTTCTGCTCGAGTTCTGTAAGCTGCGAAAGGAAAAGGCCGAGTTCGTGATTCGTATCTACGCTCGCCGAGACCGAGAGTGCTATCTCGGGGACGGAATTCGAGAGCGTGGCAAGCTCTATCTCGAGGTCCGCGATCTCGCCGTTGAGCCCTTCGTTGAGCGAGATGATCGATTTTGTAAGTTTGCCGGCGCGGTCGGAAAGCGCCTCGATCTCTCCGGTCAGGACGGAAAGCGGTACCGCCGTTCCCTTTGATACCACCGCGGAGTTTATCGCTACAAGGTTGGACCTGTTCGTAAGCTCCTGTGCCGACCGGGCCAGCATCGAGAGTGATGCGGTGCGGTCGCGGAGTTTGCGGATCTTTCTGGAAGTGTCAGATATCTGGGTCTTGAGTGCCTCGGCCGAGCGTGTCCCATTGGTACGGCCCGCCTGACGGGAAGCGAAATCCTCATAGGTCGCGATAGCCGCGTTGGTCAGCTTTGAGAACTCATTCAGGATCGAATCTGACCTCAATGCCACATCGGAATTTATCGCGAAGTTCGTGATCACCCCGGCCTTTTCGTCAAAGGTTTCGACCGCCGTCTGCAGCGACTCGCGTGCTTCCTGTGCTGCCCGGCCGCCTTCAATAGCCCGGGCGACGACATGTTGGGCAAGATCGCTCAGGCGGTTGGTCAGGAATCGAAGCGTATCGGCTATTTCCTTGGTCTGCGGCTGCTCCGAGCGCACATTCAGGGCGAGTTTCCCATTCCTGACCTGTATCAGTTGGCTCGAGATGGCCGCCAGCGACGCCTGAAGCGCGTCGAGGTCTCTTCGGGCGCTGATCGAATCGGTCACCTTGCCTACGAGCTTTTGGAACGAGGCACTGAGCTTGTCGGCACTCTCGAGCGGCAGCAGGGCGGTCTCGGTCTTGCCGGCCGCGACATCGTCCATCAAGGCGATCAGATTCTGGAGCTGCCGGCCGCTTCGGTGAAGCGTCTGCAAAAGGTCGTCGGTCTCGGCAGAACCGGTCGTCCGGGGAAGCGACGCGGATGGGCTCCGTTCGAGTGATTTGGCAAGAAGCGTTACAGATTCGATCGGCCGCATCACGTCGTTGGAAAGCCACCAGCCGAAGACGAGCGTCACCATCGAAAGCACAAGGCAGGTAACAAAGATCGTTATGAATGGGTCTATTGTGAAGAACGATACCGTGAGGAATGCACCGAGGCCGAAAACGCAATTAAGGACGGCCAGTCCGCTGACGGAAAGCCAGATGCGTCCCTTTAAGGAATTGATAACGGACCTGGAATATACTCGGTTCATTGGGTGCCAGTGAGGAGCGAGCGAATGCGGGAGGCCTCGATCAAACGAAGAGGCCGGCCGTTGACTTTGGTTTCGTAGGTCGAAAGCGGATCGGTGAAGGCCGCCGGCTTTATGTCGCTCAGATCGATCGAGACGATCTCGCCGATGCGGTCGACGTTAAAAGCGATCGAATGTTCGTTGTGGGGATCGGCCGATCGCATGACGACCGACCTCGGCCTGGGGCCGGAGCGTACCGCGCGAGGTTCGGCCCCGGAAAGGTCAACTACCGCTACGATATCGCCTCGCAAAGATGCGATCCCGACGAGCCGGCTGTGAGAGACGGGAAGGGGTGTCGCATCAGAAAGTACTGCTACTTCAGCGACGGCGGATGAATGAAGGGCGTACTGGATATCGCCAAGATAGAACGAGACGAATTTCTGCTGGGCCTGTACCTGAGGTTCGGCCGGCGCTGAGCTTCCGGATCCGGCTTGGGCGTCGGACGTTGGCAGGTGATCCAGTTCCATATTCGTTTCCACTCATTTGAACGGATCAGACGGCGACCTCGCCCTTCAGATAGGTCTCGACCGCCTTCATAAGCGTTTCGGGGCCGAAAGGTTTGGTGATGTAACCGGTCGTGCCGGCCATGCGGCCGCGGACCTTATCGAAAAATCCATCTTTGCCGGAGATCATCACGATGGGCACGTCCTTGGTCGATTCCTTGCTTCGTATGACCTTGCAGACCTGGTAACCATCCATTCGCGGCATGGTTATGTCGAGCAGGATCAGGTCCGGCACCATGTTGTCGAGCTGCTCGATCGCTTCGACACCGTCGGCCGCACAAAAGACCTCGTGTCCGCATTTTTCGAGCTTGCCGGCGATCAGTTTTCTGACCGTCGGGCTGTCATCGACGACGAGGATCTTCTTTTCCTTCGGCATCGATTCGAGGGCTTCTTCCTGCCGCTTTATCTCGTCGAGACGGATCAAAAGGGAATTCACCTGTCCGCTCAGGACAACGTTGTTCGGATTTAACTGCGAAGCCTCGTAAAGATATTGGTAACCGGTCGGAAAATCGCGAAGATTCAGGTATGCGATGCCGAGATTTGTGAGTTCTGCTTCAGAAAGCGGCCGTGACTCCCGAACTGCGTCCAGATCGCGCACGGCCTTGTGAAGCAGTTCCCTATCGGCATGAGAATTTGCCAGCAGCATTTCCAGGTCAGAGAGGGAAAGCGTAGCGAGGCAGTTTCCGCAGGTGAATGCCTGAGCCGGATTCTCCTCACCACAGAACGGACAATTTGAAACGGCACTCGAACTGCCAAACGGCTCCGGGCGAACGACCACCGTCTCGTAACCTGTTTTTACAAAAGCCTCGTCTGCCGGCACTTCCGGAATAGGGATCGCGTAGTCCGCATCCATCTCCATCTCGACAGCGGCCGATCCGAGTTCGTCGTTGTAGCTCAGCGGTTCGGACGGGACCTGAAAACTGAACTGAGATGCCTCAAAGTCTTCGGCAAAGGGGTTTTCCATCACTGCCGGCCTTGGCTCCGGCCGCTCGAAGGGTAACTCGGAATCGGGCGGCGGGACGGGCTGAAATTCTTCTGCCATCACGGCCGGCGACGGAACGGGTTCATACTCTGTCGTGTCGTAAAGTTCGTCGTTGGTGCTCTCGGCCAGATCTGCGGTCGCGGTTTGCTCCGTCTCTTCTGAACCCTGCGATCCT
>JAJNPX010000051.1 GCA_021155145.1 Acidisarcina sp.
ATACTTCTGGTCGTGTGCAACATAAAGTTGAGCCCTTACTTCCCCGCATGAGCCCTTTGCTATAGACAGAAACTGCAAAAACTCCTTATTGCCGTTTCGTTCGAAACCCTCGGCGATATTCGAAAGGACCGAGACAGCCGCCCGGCGTATCTGATCACATAATGCGAAGTCTCTGGAAAATCCCTCCTGGCGTGTCGCACTGTAAACCATTGCCACCAACTCCCGCGCGGCCTTCCAGCTTTCAATATCCTCAAACCTCTCTATCTTTCCCATTCAACCTCGAACCTTTTACCCCGACCTTTGAACCTTGAACTTTGAACCTTGAACTTTGAACCTTGAACTTCGAACCTTGAACCTTGAACCTCGAACCTTGAACCTTGAACCCAACGCCTATTGCCTTACAATAACGCCGTCCGTCAACTGGCTGAGATTGCTGGTTGCGACGCGGTCGCCGTCGATGAGGCCGCGCTTTACCTGGATCATATCGCCCTCAAGCAAACCGAGCTGAACGATCTGTTCGCGGGCGATGCCGTCCTTGATGACAAAAACCGAATTGGTGTCGCCGACCGTCTTTACCGCGCTCACCGGTATCACGACCGCTGGTTCGGGCTTTGACTGCGTCACGCGTACGGTCGCGAATTGCCCGGGCTTGAGAAGCCCTTCGGTGTTCTGCACCTCGGCCTCGACAGTCAGGGTTCGAGCCTGTTGATTAACATTTGGGGAAATTCGAACGATCGTACCGGCAAAGCTGCGGTCCGGATAGGCACTCACCTGAAGCGAGATTCCCTGGCCGGTCGCGACCTTTCCGACCGCTGCTTCGGGAACGTCGATACGCATACGAAGCGTCGATGTGCGTACGATCGTCGCGATCTTGGAATTCGGGGTATTTGGCGAGATATATTCGCCGACATCCGCCACCTTGTCGGAAATGTATCCGCTGATCGGAGCGCGGATCACGGTATCTGTGACGGACTTTTCGGCGGCGGCAACCTGCGCTTCAAGCGTCGCTATCGCGGCCTTGGCAGTCGATGCCGCCGCTTTGGCAACTTCGTATGCCGAGCGAGCGGTATCGATGGCCTTGATCGCTACCGCAGCATTCGAGCGGGCCTCGTCCAATTGGCCGATAAGGGAGTCTCGCTGTGACTTGCGCTGGTCGTAGGCTGATTTCGATATGTCGCCCGTCTCGAGCAGCCTTTCGGCCCGTCTCAACTCCTTCTCTGCAAGGTCGAGCTGCGCCGTGATCGATTTGACCTGTGAAAAGTCCTTGACCTGAAACACCTCGCCGTCACCGACACCGAGACGTGCCTGGGTCTGACGCAGATTTGCGAGCGCCTGCTCGGCGTTCGCATTTGCCTGATTCACGGCCTGACGCTGTTGCTCGACCTGTGCGCGCGCCTGTTCGACGCGGATCTGCCCGTCGCGCGGGTCGAGCCTCACGAGGACATCGCCCTGGCCGACGTAGCTGCCGATGTCGAAATTGACCTCGACGATCTTGCCGCTTACATTTGGGGCGACATCGGTCTGCGCATCGCTTGCGAGGTTTCCGGTCGCTTCGATGTATGTCGGGATCGGCTTTATCACGGCTGCTTCGGTCGTCACATCGACTACCGTCGGCTCTGCTTTTGCATTTGCCGCGTTCGCGGAGTTTCCCGAACTGCAGCCGGTGATCAGCGCCGCCGAAAATATGACGACCCCGAATATGACCCACAATAATTGCTTCGTTCTCAACATTATTATCAAGTGCCTCCGTTCCATCGGAGAATTCCTTTCTTAACCTGCTTGTTCGGCCGTGCCTTTTAATATTATTTCTGCAAAATTCTGTGCCGCCTCCTGATTGCTGATATTCAGCAGCCGACGCTTCTTATCCCACAAAATGTTGTTCAGCGAATGGTGTATCAGCATTCCCAAAAATGACCTGACGATTATCTTTGGGTCGATCTTCCTGAAAGCTCCTTCCTTTTGCCGCATTTCGATGTACCCGCCCAAGAACCTGTAGATCTCACCGACAAAATCGCCGAAAAAGCGGTCCGCCATCTCGTGCTCCTCAAGTGCCGAATAGAAGATCATCCGCATAAAGGCGATGTCCTCCTGATGCTTTTCAAGCGCCTGAAGGGCGAAGTTGTAGAACACGCCGAAGTCGTCCTTTTCCTTCATCGCCTCGAGCATCGGCACATTGCTCTCCCAGGGGAATTCGTGCAGGCCCTCATTGCATTTCTTGGCCTCGAGAAGGGCTGCGTAAAGCTCGTCCTTCGAACTGAAGTGCTTGAAGACCATCGCCTCCGAAACACCCGAGGCCCGGGCGATATCTTTCGTCGTCGTACCGCTGAAACCGCGGTGCGAGAACATCTCGAAAGCCGTCTGCAATATCAGTTCACGGCGTTTGTCGCCAGACATCCGGCGGTGATGGTCACATTCAAAAGGTTCGGTCAATTTTTGCTCCTTTTTGCATTAAGTAAGTGCTTACTCACTTAGGAAGCTCTAAGATTCTCATTTCGACGTTTCGATTGTCAAGCACTTTCACACTCCATATCGAAAAGTAAACGTGCGGACGGACACATTGGTTCCCCAAGGCAACTGCAGGCGAGATCCGCCTAGATTCTCACGCGTATTTGCCGGCGAAAAACTATCCGTTCATTCTTCTTTGCGGAACCTTTTTGCATAGGATTCGTTACAACCATTTAGACGGGCGACACATCGGAAAATGCCTGAAGCATCGCGCTCGGCGATACCAGACTTTGCAAGCGGGAGGATAGATCGAAATGTCAGAATTTGAAGCAGAAGTGAAGAAGGCCGAAAAGGAATTGGAACAGAGCCTCGTACCGGTCGTACCGGAAGAGAAGCTCGATGATGAGTTTTTGGGAGACCTCAAGATGCAAGCACAGGAATATGGCGGCAAGCTGCAGGATGCGGCCGAAAAGGCAAAGGTCTATGCCGAGGAAAAGCTCGCGTGGGCCGGCGACAAATTCAAGGAGATCCAGAGCAAGGAGCCCAGGGAACTCGTAGAGGATGCAAAGGAGTATGCGCGGCAGAAACCGGGACAGACGATCCTGATCTCAGCAGCCGTCGGGCTTGTGCTCGGATTCCTGCTCCGGCGAAAGTAGTGTAAGAGTTTCGGTTCGGAAGGCCGAAAGTAGGCAAAAAACAAGCGGCTCGAACTGATCGGGCCGCTTGTTCTTATTTGCATTGCGATAGGCTATTCCTGAGCATGGATCAGGCGCCGGGTCGTATCACCGAACAGTACATCGATCTTTTGGGGTTCGAGCACCGCGGTCACCTCGCCGTGGCCAAATTTGTCGTGCATCATTGCCTGGCCCTTTCTGTACTTTCTAGTACGGTCGTAGGGACCGGCCGCCTTACCCTTGCTGCCCACGGCAACCGACGTCTTGACGCCCGCCCGAAAGGTGCTGGATGTTTGGCATGTATCGCACACCGCAGATGTGATCTTTCCCAGTTTCGTGACCGTCTGGATCGTGTGTTCCTTATCGGTATCGCATGCCGAGCACATCATCGACAGCTTATCTCCTACCGCATATTTCTCTGTCTTCACAGCCATTTTTCTTATTTCCTCTAACTTATCGGCGACGCCGTCCGCCAAACGAGCGGAACTTCCGCACCGGCTTCGGGCTGCTGCCCGCCGGCTTTGCCGCTGCGGATGCCACGCCCCCAAAATCGGGCAGCAGGACGCGTTCGACCGCCTGGCCTGTCAGCCGCTCGATCGCCTTCATCGAATGCTCTTCAGCAAGCGTCAAAAGCGTTATCGCACGGCCCGTGTTCCCTGCCCTTCCGGTTCGCCCGATCCTGTGAATATAATCCTCAGGAACGACCGGAACATCATAGTTTATCACATGTGAGACCAAATCTATGTCGATCCCGCGTGCGGCTACGTCCGTTGCGACCAAAACCCGCGTTTTACCGTCCTTAAAGCTCCGCAGGGCCGATTCACGCTGCGATTGCGAGCGGTCGCCGTGGATGCGGTTCGATTTGAGCGAGCGTTTTTCCAATATATGGGCGATGCGGTCGGCTCCGCGCTTGGTCCGCGTAAAGACCAGAACGCGGTCAAAGTCTTCTTTTCCAAGGAGTTCCAGGAGGAGCGGGACCTTATGCTCGTGCGCCACCGGGTATGCCTTCTGATCGACCGTGACGGCTGCCGAACCTCGCTTCGAGATCTCGATCCACGTCGGGTCTTTAACGAGCGACATTGCCACATGCTCGATCTCGCCGGCCATCGTGGCCGAAAAGAACAGCGTCTGACGCTTTTCCGGGATCGCCCTGACCACGCGGC
The DNA here is from genome assembly GCA_021155145.1 of Acidisarcina sp. GTDB lineage: Bacteria > Acidobacteriota > Blastocatellia > Pyrinomonadales > Pyrinomonadaceae > OLB17. Next base: position 4,283 of record JAJNPX010000051.1, read on the forward strand.
GGATCGCCGGCAGAAAGCCCATATCGAGCATCCGGTCGGCCTCATCAAGGACTAAAGTATTCAGTTCCTTGAAGTTGACCAGGCCCTGCTCCATAAAATCGATGAGCCGCCCGGGCGTGCAGATCAGGATATTGACGCCCTGCTTTAGCGATTGGATCTGCTTGGCATATCCCGCACCGCCGATGATGGCAGCACAGGTCAGCCCTTTGGGCATAAATTGACGACACGCCGCCTCGATCTGATTCGTCAGTTCGCGGGTCGGCGAGAGTATCAGGACGCGAAGTCCCTTTTTATTCAGGAATTGCACCTGCTGATTAAGGATAGGCAGCAAAAATGCCGCTGTCTTACCGGTTCCGGTCTCGGCACAGGCGATCACGTCGCCGCCTTCCAGAACTACGGGAATTGCCCTTTTTTGGATGGGTGTGGGCTCAGTGTAACCCAATCGCTCGCAGCGGTCCGCAAAGGCGGAGTGCAAGCCCAAGTCTCTAAAACTCATTTAATTTCTATTTTCCTATTATCGACCGAGAAATCGTTCGGGAAGGCCCGCCATTAAGCGGATTCACACCATTCGAAGGTACTCAGAATTCGAGCACACGCCAACCCAAGTTGGCTTCGAACTGCGAACAGTTCATCAGGATTGTATAAAGAAGTGTCTAACGCGGGGTGTGAATCTCGGTGTAACGGTTGCAGCGAAGAACCAACGTTCGAAGGCCCAAAAACTTTCGGGCCACTTCTGGCATTATTAACGAACCATCTCTCGTTCCTATCCTCTTCGC
>JAJNPX010000079.1 GCA_021155145.1 Acidisarcina sp.
AGGCGACATCATCGCGTTGCTCGGCGTGACGAATGACGATCTTTCGGTGAGCGAATTTGCACAGACCGTGGCGGGTCGTTCCACCGATGAACTGATCGCCAACGGCACCGTGCCGAAGATCGACCTTGAGCTGGAAGTGAAAGTTCAGGAGACGCTTTTGAAGCTCGCTGACGAAACACTCCTGAAGTCAGCGCACGATTGCTCCGACGGTGGCCTTGCGGTCGCGATCGCCGAATGCTGTTTCTCATCGCTGAACCGCGATGCGGTCGGGGCACAGATCGAACTTGCGTCGAACGGCGTTTCTAAGGAAGCACTGCTCTTCGGCGAATCGCCATCCCGGATCGTTATCAGCTTTGCTCCGAATGATCTCGACAGGGTTCGGGAGGTCGTTGGGGATTGCCCGTTCGAGGTGATCGGATCGGTCGGTGACGACGTTCTTCGAATCTCTGTCGACGGAACCGAGGTCGTTTCTTCGCCGGTCGCCAAGCTCGAATCGATCTGGGAAACGATATTAGCCGATAAGTTGGAGGCTTAATGAAAATTGTAACGATAATCGCTGCGTTATCCGTTGCGTTGGTAAGTTCTGCGTTCGCCCAGAGAATAGAGCCCGCCAGCGCGGCCGAACTGGCAGCCATCACCGAACGCGGCAGATTGCTTGCCGAGTATGATCAGGCAGCATGGCACTCCACCGATGCGGTAGTTGCACTCAAGCCGAAAGCCGGGGTTGTCACGGGCTATATCGCAAGAAAAGACGGTGACAAGTGGACGGTTGTTTACGGTCGCCTTTCGGAAGACAAGAAGGCGTACCTGATCGCTTATGAGGCAACTCAACAGCTATCGCCAAAGGAGTTCAAAGTAGTCGAGTTTGAAGTGCCAAAAAAGAACACGGATGCATTTCTTTTCGCTGCAAGGGCTCTTGAATTGACGAGGTCTGTTTTTGTTCCACCGGCGGACAGACCCTATAACGCCGCCGTCATCCCAATGGCGGAGGGGAAATTTTACGTGTATTTTGTCCCTGCGCAAACAACAACGACGATTTTCCCGCTTGGCGGCGATACCCGCTTTACCGTGTCCAGCGACGGAACTAAGATCCTCGAAAGGCGACAGCTACATAAATCCGTAATCGAATTCAGTGTTCCCGCGGGCTCCCGGCCTGAATCGGGCTACCACACCGCTATTCTTGATGACGTGCCGGAAGATACAGACGTGTTTCACGTGCTATCCAGGGAACCAAAGATCCCCGAGCTGGTTGTCACTCAGAAATTCGTTTACCATATCGCCGCAGACGGTTCGATAAAGTATCTGATGACCACCGACGCTTTTAGGAAGATCGGCCAACCCGAAAAATAAAGATCGTCGATTGGGTCGGAGCTTGGGTATGCGTTGATGGGTCGTTTAGCGTCTTATCGGCGTTTCAGCGATTGGTAGACCTTACATCCGGCCAGCCGTTTCTTGATCTCGCGACGTGTCTCGCCTTTCGGGTCGGCGATGTATTTGTCGAACACCCTCCAAGCCTTTCTTTCTTCACCAATGAACAGCAGGTCCACCATATGTGCGAGCGCGCTTCGTCGTATGTCCGTTCCCAAGCCGACATCGCCTGTGTGTTGCAGCTCATCATATTTCTCCGCGAGCCATTTGTCCGAGTGCTGATGGCCTTCCCTTACAAAATCCTGAGCTATTCCGGCCACGGGAAGATATTGCCCTTTAGCCTTATTGTATTTGAAATATGCCCGAGGCTCCGGCGAGCAGGAACCGCAGTCGTCCATAAAATATCTGAAACACGAATCAAATTGCATTAATTCGTATACTCCATCTCCGTCGCCATCAAAGATCTCCATAGGATGCCGGAAGTTACCGAAGTCTTCGCTGTGATACATGTTTTTCGGCCGGCCATTCGAAATGTCAGTGATGGAGTAGTTCGTACAGCAAACACCGCGGGGACCCGAGACGCCTACATAGATTTCTGTTGTTTCGACACCTCTTAAATGCGATGAGCCGACAACGGTTCCCCAGTAACCTCCCGGTTCGCGTTTTTTGAACTTGAAAACGATCTTTCCATCGTGGCTCAGCGTCCGGGGCACGTAATCGACGATATTGACCTTTAGGCCCTCTACGTCTACCGTCATATCAGATTCACGACCATTATCGTCGATACTCGTAATATTCGAAGTGATCGGAAATATCTCGTCGATCGTTTTGCCGGGGTACTCTTTGTCAGGTTCACTCGGTGTCTCCGGCGCGTTGTTCGCGTCGAATTGATAAGGTGCAGCATTCTCGACATTCGCAGCGGCCTCATCTTTGCCAATGCGGTCTGCCAGTTGAGTGTCATGCCCGCAACCAGCTGCGACCATTACGCTGATAAGAATGAGGGAAAGGCGCACGAACATCGTAAGCAGATTAAACACCGTCATGCGAATTCAAGCAAGAGTTTTCTTGGCTCGACAGAGCCACAATACCAGCTAGACTAATAGAGTGTCCGCCGGTATCTATTTACATATCCCATTCTGCAGATCGCGTTGTTCGTACTGCGACTTTGCGACGGACGTTTACCGCAGCCGCGAGGCTGTGGATAGGTATGTCGAAGCGCTGTCTCGGGAAATCAGCAACGTACGCGATGAATCGCGCACTCTGAGCGTAGACACGGTCTACTTCGGCGGCGGGACGCCTTCGCTGCTTGAACCTCAGCAGGCCGAAAAGATAATTAGCTCGGTGAACTCT
>JAJNPX010000135.1 GCA_021155145.1 Acidisarcina sp.
TTCTGCGGATTGTTGGACATCGCGCGGACCTTTCGCACGCCGAGGTCCCGAAGAATCTCGACGCATTGTTCATAACGGCGCGAATCGACGTCCAGGCCGAGTCGCACGTTTGCTTCGATCGTGTCCGCGCCCTCGTCCTGCAGGGCATAAGCACGGATCTTGTTAATGATCCCGATCCCACGGCCTTCCTGCTGCTGATAAACGATCACGCCTTTACCTTCTTTCTCGATCGTCCTCATGGCCAGCTCGAGCTGCTTGCCGCAGTCACATTTGGCCGAGTGGAATACATCGCCGGTGAGGCACTGCGAATGGATGCGGAACGGCACCGGGGACCTCTCATCAAACTCGCCCTTGAATACAGCGACGAACTCCTCTTCGCTGATGAGCGAGCGATATCCGGCGATCCGAAACTCTCCGTAATCGGTAGGGAGACGAGCCTCAGCAACCTTTTCGACGGTAGCGGCGGACGCGGGAATGAAGTCTGGTGACGTAATGCCGACCCTGCTTGTTATCATAATTTTTCGTCCAAATAACTGCTGTCACAATTTTCGCCCGGCAGGAGGATTTGGATTCGCCGCGGTCTCCAAAAAGGCCGCGGCGAATAATGCCGCGGCCCGTCACTCCGGATAAAAGCGATACTAGTTCGTCTTTCCCGATCTGATGTCTGCGGCCCTCTTTTCGAGCGCGGCCACATCGGCCTTTTCCGCCTTGCCTAACTCGATGGCTTTTTCGGTGGCGGCGAGGGCTTCCTGCGTTTTACCGGCGTTGAACAGGATATTTGACTTGGCCCGGTAGTTCGCGAAGTTAGGCTTTGCCGCGATCTGCATATCCACGGCTTTCAACGCCTGCTCGAACCAGCGGCTTGCGTCAGCGTCCAGCTTGTTCTGTTTGGCGAACATCGCGGCGTTGAAAGGCCTCTGCCATTCGTCGGGCTTTGCCCCATCGACATACTCTTTTAGCCGGCGCATCGTCGAGCCGACAACGTCCTTGACCTGCACGGTGAACGGGACCGAGAGCTTTTCCCACCGAAGCTTGACGGTTGCGGTATCATCGGCGACCTGGTCCATCGAGAACGTCAAAAGCTCCTGGCTGTCGGCGACCCACTGCGGCTTGGACTTGACGCGAAGGGCATCTTTGGCCGAATCGTATGAAAAACTGCCCCACTGGCCGTCGTCCTTGTTGAAGATAAACGTCCAGTCGTCCTTGCCGGGGATCGAATGGAGGCTGTAGGTACCGGCGGCAAGCGGCTGGCCGTTCACCAACACATCGTCGTTCACCACGAAAAGCGTCGCCTCGTTCGCTCCGGTCCGCCAAACGTGTCCCCAAGGCACAAGAGGCGCTCCGGCGGGCCGAACGTTTTGATTGTCCAGCGTGCCCTCACCCTTTACATCGGTCGGCCAATCGCCGTAGACAGTTCGGCCCTTTACGGCCGGGCGGCTGTAGGTGATCGAGACTTCAGAGGTCCCGACCGTCTGGGTGACCGTCGCTTTCTGGCTTGCCCGAGGCAGAGGCGGGCGGACCTGCGCGTCCGCGAATCGAACGGCTGACAAAACGAAAATCAGTGCGAAAGACACAAATAGTGAGCGTCTGAAACTAAACATCGAGATCTCCTCCAAAACTCAAGAATTTCTTACGATTATGCACGCAAAGTGCGGTTCCATCCATCTTGATTTTGGGATAATACGGATGGAGGTCCAAACAGGTTTAGGTAAAACCGGTTCATTCCGGCCTGTGAAGCTCAGGCCTCCCTAAGTAGAAATCGGGATTCCGGACTGTGGTTACCGGGCCCCACAAAAAAACATCCGTGTATCCAGCGTATTCGGAGTAAGGCAGCAACCAAACGAACCAAAATAGCAAAGATACACGGAAGACCGTGCCGGACACAGCCGGCGAACTTTTGATGCAGCCTCAAGGATTCGTGTTACCTACCCTCGTATTGCCGCCTACGTCGCACCCGCTGCATTACTCTGCTTTGGGCACATCCTTGCCGCTCTCGCCGTCTTGCGGACGAGAGTGTCCGTGCTCCGTTATTCGTCGTCGTCGTGGGCACGGACTCGACCCGCGGCGACTGCTTCGTCGATGACCTTTTGGGCCAGATTGTGCGGCAGCGGGTCGTAGTGCGAAAACTGCATATGATACGAGCCGCGGGCCTGGGTCACCGAATTAAGCTTCGATTGATAGTCTAACATTTCTGAGAGCGGAACCTTAGCTTTTATTACCTGTTGTTTTCCGCGCATGTCCATACCGGCGACGCGGCCGCGTCGGCTGTTGAGGTCGCCCATAATGTCGCCGCTAACCTCTTGAGGCGTAAAGACTTCTACGTCCATGATCGGTTCAAGAAGTGTCGGCCGGGCCTTTTCCATTGCCGCTCTGTATGCTTTTCGTCCAGCCGCTCGGAACGAATGTTCGTCCGAATCTACCGTGTGATAGCTTCCATCGATCAAGGTCACACGGAAATCGACCATCGGGTAACCCGCGACGTAACCTGTCTGCGCGGCCTCCAAAATGCCCTTTTCCACTGCAGGACGAAAATTCTGCGGGATCGCACCGCCGAAGATCTTATCGACCCATTCGAAACCGGCGCCGCGTTCGAGCGGCTCGAAGATGCACTTGCAGTCGCCGAATTGCCCGCGTCCGCCGGACTGCTTCTTGTGCCGGCCCTGGACCTCGACCTGCGTCGTGATCGTCTCCTTATAGGGCACCTTGGGCGGATGCAGTGCGACCTCTACGTGATAGCGTTTATTGAGTTTATCGACGACGGTCTCGATATGAAGCTGTCCCGAACCGGAAAGTATGAACTCTTTGGTCTGGGCATCGCGGTCGAAATGGAGAGACGGATCCTCCTCAAGGATCTTATGCAGGGCAACGGAGATCTTTTCTTCGTCGGCCCTCGATTTCGGCTCGATCGCAAAAGCGATGGCGGCCTCCGGATATTCCACTTTTGGATAAACTATGGGTTTCGCCTTATCGCACAGCGTGTCGCCGGTCTGCGTCTCCCGGAGTTTCACGACCGCGATTATATCGCCGGTCTGGGCCTCGTTCACCTTATCCAGGGTCTTTCCGTTGATCACGTGCAGAGCGCCGAGGCGTTCTGGCGTATCGCGAGACGAGTTGTAAACGGTCGCGTCGGATGCGACCTTGCCGGAGACGACCTTCATGACGTTGATCCGCCCGGCGAACGGGTCGGCGATGGTGCGGAAAACGTATGCGGAAAAGGGTTCGTCGTTAGAGTATTTTCTCGTGATGCGGTCGCCGGCCATCTCCGAGTCGGTGTATCCGTATTCCGACTCATGCGTCGCCGGATTTGGCGCGAATTCGACGATGTGATCGAGCAGTATCTGCAATCCGGCGAGCGTGTTGGCCGAAACGGCATAGACCGGGCACAGTTTGCTGTTGGCGATGGCCCTTGCGAGGTTCGGGTAAATATCCTCTTCTGGCAAGGTGCCGTCGTTAAAATACTTTTCCATCAAGGCGTCGTCGGATTCGGCAACGATCTCGATCAGGCGTTCACGGGTGCGGTCAAAGACGTCGCGGCCGGATTCCGGGATAGGGATCTCTTTCGCTTTGCCGTTCTCGTCGAACTCATACGCCTTCTGATGCACGACATCCACAACGCCCTTAAAGTCGCTTTCCTGGCCTATCGGCAGTGTGAAGGGAACGATCGAACGAGCGAAACTGGACGTCGCGGTCTCAAGCGCGTGGCCGAAATCGGCATGTTCCTTGTCGATCTTATTTATCACCATGAACCGCGGCAAAAGAAATTCGTTCGCATATTGCCAGGTCTTTTCGGTCTGCACCTCGATACCGTGGACGCCGTCGACGACTACAAGGGCACAGTCCGCAACGCGGAGTGCGGGCCTCGCGTGCGAGACAAACGCGGCATAGCCGGGAGTGTCGATCAGGTTTATCTTTGTATCTTTGTATTCGAGATGGGCGAAATTGTTGTTTAGCGAGACCTTTCGTTCGATCGAGTCTTCGTCGTAGTCGGTGATCGTGGTGCCTTCGTCGACTTTTCCCCAGCGTGGCGTAGATCCGGCAACATAGGCAAGCGACGCGGCGAGCTGGGTTTTACCCGCGTCGCCGTGTCCAATGATAGCCATGTTTCTGAGATTTTCAGTAGAAAATGCTTTCATCGTCGGCAAGAAACTCCTTAAAAATGGATTTCCAGCTTCCGGTATCAGGCCGTCTGGCCGCGAAAGCATTCCCGGAAGAGCAACGCCGGGAGGCGGCCTGAACACTCGAATGGTTGGTAACTTCCTAATTTAACTGACCGTTAACACTTTCGCAAGAAGAGTTTCTCGCGGCCGGGGCTCCGGCTGCCCGAACGGCGTACGGCGGGTAGTTCCCGAAGGCGGTATGATAGGTTTGGCCGCCGTCAAACGCATTAAAATTTGAATTTTGGGCGTTTCGGTGTAAAACTAAGGGCGCTTTCGGGAAAGTTCGGCCGCTCCGCTGTGCAAAACGATGTCGCGGTAAACGTCACAGCTTAGTTGTCGCATCGAACCGGCAGGTTCACCCGCGTTCAACCCCTGGGCCGTTAGCGGCCAGGACCAAAAGAGGAAAGACCATGAATAGAAAGAACACCTTGGCGAGGTTTTCGGCCGTCAATATCGTGATGGCCGCAATTTTAATGAGCTCGATACCGGCCGCGGGCCAGGACCTTATCCCGGTCAGCGACGTGACGGGATCAGCGGGAGTATTTGTGCTGCGGACCGGAGCGCCGAAGAAATTCGTGTCGCGAACGAGGTCTACCCGCACCAAGTCACAGCGGATCGAGAGCGCCCGAAAGGTGAACCGGCAGTACACGACATTGGCCAAGACCGCTCCGCGACGTACGCGAACCGATGCCGTGGACCCCAACGACGCCCGGCTCAAGGACATAGCGAGGATGGATAAGGTGCCCGCGTCGAAATTGTTCGCCGGTGTCGGCGAGTATTACATGGACCGCGACAATTACAATCAGGCGATCGACTTCTTTCGCGAAGCTCTGACAATGAATGCCGACAATACGATCGCCCAGACAGGCTTGAGCGAAGCGCTCGCACTAAAGGGTAACGAACTGCTGGTCAAAGACAGTTTCCCGGTGGCCCGGTCATTCTTTGAAGAGGCCCTGAAATACAATGCCAAAAATGCCCCGGCCTACTACGGACTGGCCGAGGTCCTGACCGAAATGGATAAGGCGGACGAAGCGGTCGCGAATTATGAAAAGGCGATCGGCAACGACCCAGACCTTTCGGAGATCTACACGCCGCTCGGCGCACTTTACTATCAGAAGGGTGAGATCGCCAAGGCCGACGAATATTTGACCAAGGCGGTCGCGGCATCGCCGAATGACGCTCAGGCACAGTATTATTTTGGCCTCGTGCGTTATTCGCAGGGAAAGGATGCTGAGGCATTGGGTGCTTTCAGAAAGTCGGCGTCGCTTGACGCCACCAACGCCGAAGTATTCTTCTACACCGGCGAGGTTCTGATGAGGGGCGGCAATGCCAGGGATGCTGTCCCCGAATACACCAAGGCGACGGGCCTCAAACCAAATTACTTTGAAGCATGGCTCGGGCTCGGAAATGCCGAGTACCAACTCGGAAACTTCCAGGGCGCGGTCGATGCGTTCACCAAGGCCACCAAATTAAAGAACGACAATTATGTTGCGTTCAACAACCTCGGCGATGCGTACCGCCAGCTTACGCCGCCCAATTACAATCAGGCCGAGACCAACTATAACCTCGCGGCGATGTTCATACAGCGTCAGCCCGAATATAGCAAGGAAGAGGCTGCCGACATGTACAGCAAGGCTGCATTCTCGATAGCCAAGCAGTGCGAGATCAACATCAAGCAGGCAAAGGCGTGCCGTTGGGATGCCGCGGTTCGTGCATTGGAGGAGGCAGATAAGTTAAGCACCTCGGGTGTGGACGCCGCAAACCTCGGCTGGGCATATTACAATGCGGCCCGGTCGGACATCGCCGACGGCCGTGCGGCGGCTGCGAGGCCGAAGCTTGAAAAAGCAAAGATGAACCTCCAGCGCGTGGCAGGTAGCGATGCTACCTTTGTATCAGGCCCGATGCTCAATCTCGGAATGGCGTTGACGGACCTCGGCGAGTTCCCGGCGGCGATCGAAGTGCTGAACAAGGTCGTCAAAAAGGAGCCGAAATGGGCATTTGCGTTGAACGAACTCGGCATCGCATATCGCGGCCAAAAGAACTACAAGGAAGCGGCCAATTCGTTCAAATCGGCGATCGACAAGGACAAGAACTTCGCCCAGGCCTACTACAACCTGGCCGAAGCCTATTACCGGGACGGTAACGTCAAGGAAGCCCGGAAGTGGTGGGACAACCTGAAGAAAATGGGCCGTGGCGACCTTGCCGCAAAACTTGATGTGGCCACGAACGGCGGCCTTCGGACCGGCGGTTAGGCCATTCGTCAAATATGATGAAGGCGGGAGTTGGAAGTATTTCCGGCTCCCGTTATTCTTTTTGTGAAAGACGTTCGTAAATGGAGATCAGCGAAAACATTCCCCTCGCGCCGTACACGACTCTGGGCGTTGGCGGCCCGGCACGCTACTTTGCCGAGGCCAGATCGGAGAGCGAGGTCGCGGCAGCATTAGAATTTGCCGCCGCCCGGTCGCTGCCCGTATTTGTGCTTGGCGGCGGCAGCAATATCGTCGTCGC
>JAJNPX010000186.1 GCA_021155145.1 Acidisarcina sp.
ACCATGGGGTATGCGTTGACCGCATCCGGTTCGGCCGGGGCTATGCCGATCGTTAGATTTCGCCGATCGTACAGCAGCACCGCCGCATCGGGTTCGCCCATTCTCTCGTAGGCTTCGACTCCTATCATGATCTCGCTTTTCCGGTTTATCGTCACATGAAGCCCGCCTTCGCCGCGTTTCTTCCCCGGCCCGACCGGAAACTCCTCCCAATTTCTCTGATACATACATTCACCGTCCGTTGCCGATTATTGCATCTGTGAAAGTTTCCGCAATCGTCATTTTCCCGGTTTGCCGCCGATTGCCGGAAATGCGAAATTCGATCTTTTCGCATTCCTGGTTACTATCGCAAAAACTTCCGCGGCGAATCCCTTGCATCGACTGCCGGTTCTTTGGTATTATTCTCTTTGTTGGAGCTGTTTGTTAGTTAGTTAGTCTAGTTGGTTAGTTAGTGACTACTTCGGTAGTTTTTAGTTAGTTAGTTAGTTCGAATTGGTTAGTTCACAGCTTCGACAAAGGATAAGCCTGCTCGGTGTCAATACCTGGCAGGCTTTCCTTTTTTCGGCCCGCTCATACCTCCACCGTCGCCCCCCCCCATTAGCAGACGACACACTATCCGTTGTGCCCTTCCCGCCGTAACCCCGCGAGATCGAACGTCATCGCTGCATTTTTCACCGTTCGAACCGGTCCAAAGATCACTCGTAGTCGGCGGCGGCGGCGGGGCGGTGCCGGGAGCGATTTGCAGCGGGGCGGCAAAGGCGCCGGAGATACAAAATCCAATAAAATCGATAGGCTGCGCCATTTTGACCCAACCCAACCACCCGAAGATCGCCCTCGTCACGGTTCTCCATTCCCGCCTCACTTTTACTATTCCCGGTTTACCATTTACAATTCACTATCGATGTCGTACCAGGTAATTGCTCGAAAATGGAGGCCGCAGGCCTTCGAAGAGGTCACCGGCCAGGACCATATTACGCGGACGCTGCGTAATTCCATCGAGCATGACCGCCTGCACCATGCCTACGTCTTTTCGGGCGCTCGCGGCGTAGGCAAGACCACGACCGCGCGGCTCTTCGCAAAGGCCCTGAACTGCCACAAAGCCGATAGACCAAACCCGAATCCCTGCAAAAGCGGCGACGCCGATATCTGCCCGAGCTGTCTCGAGATCACCGAAAGCCGCTCGATGGACGTGCTTGAGATCGACGCCGCCTCAAATACGGGCGTGCAGAACGTCAGGGACGTGATCGTAGAGAATCTGAACCTCGGCCCGGCCCGCGACCGAAACAAGATCTTCATCATCGATGAAGTTCATATGCTCTCGACGCAGGCTTTCAACGCCCTGCTGAAATCTATCGAGGAACCGCCGCCGAACGTATATTTCGTGATGGCGACGACCGAGCTTCACAAGGTTCCGGACACGATCACCTCGCGTTCGCAGGAGTTCGTTTTCCGCACCATTCCGCAATCTCAGATATTCGACCGTCTGCGGCTGATCGCCGATGCCGAAAAGGTGGATATCGACGATGCTGCCCTTCAGATCATAGCCCGCTCGGGCGAGGGCTCGATGCGCGATGCCCAGTCGAACTTTGACCAGGTGATAAGCTTTTCGGGCGAAAAGATCGGTACGAGCGACGTCTCGAATGCTCTCGGGATAGCCGCCGGCGAGGTCATCGAATCCGTCATCGCCTCGCTCGGCACCGGCGAGTCAAAAGCCGCCCTCGAGGTTGTCGCCGACCTCGTAATGCGCGGTCACGACCTTCGCGTTTTTTGCCGCGAGATACTCGCCGTCCTTCGCGACCTTTTGATGTATAAGGTTTCGTGCGGCGACGCCGCTCTCGTCGAATCATCGGTGTTGGCCGAAGATGCTCTAAAGCTCCACTCCGAGCGGTTTACCGAGGCCGACCTGATACGTTTCTTCCACTCTCTGGCTGAGACCGAGACCCGCCTGAAGGACGCGGTGCAGTCGCGGTACGTGCTCGAGATCGGGCTTGTAAAGCTGATCGAGATGCGGCGGGTAAAGCCTCTGGAAGAGCTGATCGAGCGGCTTGCCGCACTCGGATCCCCGCTCGGCCGGAGCGCTTCGTCACCTTCCGCGCCGGAAACAGCCGCAGCCGCAGCCCCGGAAAAAAAAACTTTAACGTCTGACGCCGAGGCAAAAACGTCCCCGTCCAGTACCGCCGAAACACGCCCCGAACCAGGCCCGAACGAACCCGATCTCGGTATCGGCTACCGCCCGCTCGATGAACCGGAAGCGATCGATCATTTTGTAACAGAACCAGAATTTGTCGAGGAAAAGCCGAGAATATCGAACGATCACGGCTTTGTAAACTCCCTTCCTGTCAAGCTTCCGCCGATCTCCAGCGAAGACCTCGAACACGTCGAGGACAAGAATCTCGACGCCCTTTTTGAACAAAAGCTCGAGTGGAGCGGCGATGACCTTTTGCCGATAAAGGGTGCTGGCGAGATGGCAGCCGCACTTTCAGGCACGCCCGCTGCCGACCGCTCGGTCGCAAATTCCAACGGGTCGGCGGCCGCACCGGCCCGGGCCCCGCTCAACATTCAGATCCCGGACTTTTCCGCCGAAGACGAACCGGTAGAACTTCCCGTCCTAGGCGAATCGCCGACAAAAGAAGAGCTCCTGCAATACGCAAAAGCCCACCCGCTCGCCCGAAAGGCGATGCGGATCTTTCGTGCAAAGATCACCGATGTCGCCCTCAAGCCAAAGGAACATTAGACAACGCGCTTTCGTATTTTGTTTTGATTTGACAGAATTGGACCATACAGGATGATTCGATCTTTTGCTTCTGCAAAACTACTGTCCTTGGCGGTCGCGCTTATTCTCTGCCTCGCGGCGGCAGACACTGCCTTTTCTCAAACCGAGTGGAATCAAAATACTTCGCCTCTGCCCGCACCGACCGGGCCGGTGAACGATTACGCGGGCGTCATCGATCGATCCACGCTCGATGATCTGAATAAGCGCCTGACGGATTATCAGCGTTCGACCGGCGTCGAACTCGCAGTCGCCGTAGTCAAGACGACCGGCGATAGGCCCATCTTCGATTATTCGCTCGCCGTCGCCCGCGGATGGGGCATCGGTTCAAAGGGCGATGATAATCCGTCGGCCCTGCTGTTCATAGCCATCGACGACCGGAAATACTTCACGCAGGTCAGCCGCGACCTCGAGGACGAACTCCCCGACGCCCTTGCCGGCAGCATCCAGCGTCAATATCTCGTTCCGGAATTTCGCAAACAGAATTACGCAAAGGGCATCTCCGACACGCTCGAGGCCTACATCCGCACCATCGACCAGCGATCGAGCGGCACGGCGGCATCGCCGACACCTGTGAATTCGGGGGAGCCCGGCCGCAGCGGAGCGGGATCGATCTCTTCGGGATTCTGCTGCCTTCTGATAATTGGCCTGATCATTCTGATCATACTCTCTAATCGGGGTGGCGGTGGGCGCGGAAAGAAAAATTGGTCCGGTGGGCCTTTCGGCGGCGGAGGCAGCGCATTGCCCTGGATCATCGGATCCGCGATCGGCTCAAGTCTCGGCTCGAGCTCGTCATCATCCTCAAGCGACTGGGGTTCGGGCTGGTCGTCGGGGGGCTCGGATT
>JAJNPX010000191.1 GCA_021155145.1 Acidisarcina sp.
CGATTTTATTTCATTCGACCGTAATTTCTAATTGGCGATCAACTAATTGATAATTGCTCTTGTTATGCGGCGATCCCGTGGACGAAAGATCAACGATAGCGACCGCGTGATCGGCGACATCGAAAGGGCGCGCGAGCGGACGATGAATCGCGCCGTGAAGCTCCTCGCCGCAAAGCCGCGATCGATAGGCGAACTGCGCGAGCGGCTGCTTGAGAAAAATTGGACGAATGCTGCGATCGTCGATCGCGTAATCGCGAAGCTTGAAGAGTACAAATATCTCGATGATCAGCAGTTCGCGGCTGACCTTGCCGTTTCAAAGCTGCGCCGGAAGCCGCAAGGAAAACGCAGCCTGCTGCGGTCGCTCTCGCAGAAAAAGCTTAGCAAAGAGACCGTCGATACGGCCGTCAGGAACGCATTCGAGAAGCTTCCGGAAGCGGATCTGATCGATCGGGCGATCGAGAAACGGCTGCGTCTGAAGGGAAAGCCGGAGACGCTCGAGGACAAGAAGAAGTTCTTCGATCATCTTTTGCGGCAAGGCTTCGACTTCGGCCTGATCCGCGAGAAAATGGCTGCGATCGCAAAGGTCGACCTCCCGCTGGAATGAGAATTCACTACGACAACCGTGCCTTCCGCTCGATCTCTAACACCGAAACCGGCGAGGTCGGCCGCGATACGATCTTTAAATACCACCAGGACGGCGACGTCGTTTGGGCTGAGTACTCGGGCGGCGAGATCGTTCGTGGATCATTGATCGCGAAGGTTAGGCCGGATGGTTCGCTCGATATGCGGTATCAGCACATCAATCGCAGCGGCGAACTGATGACCGGTACCTGCACATCGATCCCCGAACTTCTTCCCGACGGGCGGATCCGCCTTCACGAAACGTGGCAGTGGACCTGCGGCGATCATTCGTCCGGCGAGAGCGCGGTCGAAGAGATGTTCGAATAGAGATCCAGCCTGAATCCAAACACATCACGTTAGCGAAACCTCATCACATAGGGAATTGCCCCTGTACAAAGATCTCAAGCACGAACAAAGGGAGAAGTTATGAAAAATATTGTATTTGGTTTTTTTGCGTTTGCCGTAGCGGCGATGTGTTCGATCTCGGTCTCTGCCCAGATGATGGGCAGCAATGACAACCCGACGGTTGGCGGTTCACCGATGTACAAGACAAAGAACATCGTCGAGAACGCGGTCAATTCGGCCGATCATACGACGCTGGTTGCCGCGGTCAAGGCGGCTGGCTTGGTTGATACGCTTTCGAGCAAGGGCCCGTTCACGGTATTTGCACCGGTGAACAGCGCTTTCGATAAACTTCCGGCAGGTACGGTCGAGACGCTTCTCAAGCCTGAGAACAAGGCAACTCTGACAAAGATCCTCACCTACCACGTAATCGCGGGAAACTTCTCGGCAAAGGACGTGGTCAAGGCCATCAAAAAGGGTAACGGCAAAGCCGAGTTCACCACGGTTTCGGGCAACAAGCTTTACGCGATGCTCGATGGCAGCAGCGTGGTACTGATGGACGAAAAGGGCGGAAGTTCAACAGTCACGATCGCAGACGTAAAGCAGTCGAACGGCGTCATCCATGTGATCGATTCGGTCGTGCTTCCTAACTGACCGAAACTCAGATAAGTCGAAAAAGGTTTGCTCGCCGGACAGCTCAGGCCATGCAGGCCCGTCCGGTCAGCGGACCTTTTTTTCTTGATATTGGAATATAATGGGTCCGTCGAAATATGTTAGGTAATGAATATGCGCGGTAAAATTTTGATAGCGATCGGAACGCTGCTGGCAATCGCGGGGTCGGCATATTTTGGGACCGCGGCGGCGGAAAAGAATAGCTCGGAGCTATTGGCTGTTCCGACACCGGCCGCAAAACAAGCCCAAAGGAACCTGGCGTTTCTTGACACGTGGGACGGCACGGCGGTCATGAGATCAGAAGAGGATTGGAAAAAGGAACTCTCGCCGCTGGAGTACTACGTTCTTCGCCAACAGGGCACTGAGCGAGCTTTTACAGGCGAGCTTACCGACAACAAAAGGGCTGGGACCTATTATTGCGCCGCGTGCGGCCTAGCGGTCTTTAGCTCAAAGCATAAATACGATTCTGAGACGGGCTGGCCGTCATTCTATCAGCCGATAGATAAGAAGCATGTCGGCGAAACCATCGACCGAAGTATACCGGAGGAGGTTCGCACCGAGGTCCATTGCGGTCGCTGCGGCAGCCACCTTGGCCATGTATTTGACGACGGGCCTGAGCCGACCGGCCTGAGATACTGCATCAATTCGGTCTCTTTGAGATTCAAGCAAGGGAAGTAGTTCGGATCTTCTTTCTCCTTTTGCGGACGGCCTCAACGCGGCCGTCCATTTTTTGCGCCTAACCGCTGTGATAGAATCGCGCTTTATGACAGGAAACGAGATCCGCCAGAAGTTCCTGGACTATTTTGAGAGAAACGGCCACAAGATAGTCCATTCGTCGCCGCTTTTGCCGGCAAATGATCCGACACTGCTTTTCACCAACGCGGGAATGAACCAATTCAAGGACGTTTTCCTCGGCAACGAGAAACGCGACTATTCACGCGCGGCAACATCACAAAAGTGCATTCGTGCGGGCGGCAAGCACAATGATCTGGATGAGGTGGGCAAGACGGCCCGGCATCACACGTTCTTTGAGATGCTCGGGAACTTTTCGTTTGGGGATTACTTCAAGGAAGACGCGATCAAGTATGCATGGGACCTGTTGGTGAATGAATTTGGCCTCGATACAGAGCGGCTCTGGTTTTCGGTCTTCGAGGGCGATGATGAGGTGGGACCGGATGATGAAGCACGCGAACTTTGGATCAAGGTCGGAGCAAGACCGGAACGCGTCCTCGGATTTGGCCGTAAGGATAATTTCTGGCAGATGGGCGATACCGGGCCGTGCGGGCCGTGCTCTGAGATCCACTATTACATGGGCGACGATCCGTCGGACCCGGAAAGGAATTCGCCGCACTGGGTGAACGGACCCGGCGACACGACGATGGAGATCTGGAACCTCGTCTTTATGCAGTACAACCGAACGCAGAACGACGACGGAACGTTCACGCTGACGCCGCTGCCCGCCCCGTCGGTCGATACCGGGATGGGCCTCGAACGAATGACCGCCGTGATGCAGCACGTAAGGACGAATTACGACACCGACCTGATCCGGCCGTTGGTCGAGTTTGCGGCATCGCTGGCCAAGTAGATCTTTTCAATTGCCTTCGCCTTCAGATGGAGGTTGACGCCAAGGAACGAACGATCGCGTAATGATCAAAGTCTTCCTGATCGAACACCAAACACTCACTCGTCTCGGTGTGCGGGCGATAGTTGAGAATCAGCACGACATCGAGTTAGTTGGCGAAGAGGATAATGCAGCCGACGGATTCGCAGGATTCCGCGAACTGAGACCGGACGTCACCATACTCGGCCTGCGGTTTCCCGATTCCTGCTCGATCGACGACCTCGAGAATTATTTTAAGGCGGATCCAAAGGCGAGGATCATCGTGCTGGCCGAACACGCGGGCGACGCGGAGATAACGAAGGCTCTAAAAAAGGGAGCATTGGGCTATATCTGCAAAGATGTTTTGCCCGAGGAATTGTTAAAGGCGATCCGGACCGTCGCCGCCGGAAAGAAATACATACCCGCCGATATCGCACAGATCCTGAGCGAGAATATCGGCAAAGAAGAACTCACGCCGACCGAATCGACCATTCTTCGAATGATAGTCGGCGGGATGTCGAACAAGGAGATCGCATTCGCGCTCGACGTCTCGGAGAACACCATCAAAACGCACAACCAGAACATCTTCGGCAAGATCGGCGTTTCGGACCGGACGTCGGCGGCAACGACCGCGATCCGGCGCGGGCTCGTTCGGGTCGACCTATAAAAATCATGAGCTTTATTGCGGACAGGGACTATTCGGCGCTAGTGGATTACGCCGAGCATCACACATCGGACGAGAGCGGCGTGCTGAAGGAACTTCGCGAGCATTGCGAGGCGCATTATGAAGACAAGTCGATGCTTTCGGGTTTCTATCAGGGCCGGCTACTGGCGATGATCTCGAGGATGATCCGCCCGATGTATGTGCAGGAGATCGGCACCTACCTTGGCTATTCGGCGATCTGCTTGGCGGAGGGACTTGCTCCCGGCGGGATGGTCTATTCCATCGACAATAACGCCGAAACGAACGCGGTTGCCCAATCCTTTATCGACAAGGCCGGCCTTTCGGATAAGATCACGCTGCGGCAGGGTAACGCTATCTTCGTACTGCCGCACGTCTCGGGCCCGTTCGATATCGTCTTTATCGACGCCGACAAGCCGAACTACTCCAACTACTACAACCTCATCATCGACAAGGTCAGCCCCGGCGGATTCATCATCGCCGACAAC
>JAJNPX010000199.1 GCA_021155145.1 Acidisarcina sp.
GTTGTCGCTGATGAAAGTGATCAGTCCGCCGAGTCCTTCAGCGGTCGCTACCTATCCGACCGAAGAAGCGGCAAAGCAGTCGGTCGGCGGCGCTCTGCCGTCAAACCGGCGTATATTGCCCTATCTCGAAAGGGAGGACACGACGAACCCGACAGCTCCCAATGACCGACCCTCCCAATTCGTCGTCGTTGAATACCCGGCGGTCGTTGATGGCAGCGAACTGCGGGACGCCAGTGCGGTCTCCAGAACAGGTAACGAAGGCGACTATCAGATCGCCTTCTCGCTCAAACCGGCAGGCGCGGCAAAGTTTGGCGATTGGACGAGCAAGAATATCAATAATTATATGGCCGTCGTGCTAAACGATCAGGTCAAATCCATCGCTTTCATAAAGTCGCGGATCGACGATCAGGGCGAGATATCGGGAACCTTTACCAAGGCTACGGCGGACGACCTCGCGCTGACGCTCCGATCGGGAGCGCTTCCGGCTAAGATCGAATATCAGGAAGAGCGGACTGTCGGGCCGAGCCTCGGAGCCGACTCGATCCGGGCCGGCATTACTGCGTCCCTGGCGGGCATGATATTCATTGTCGTCTTCATGCTCATCTACTATCGCGGTTCAGGCATCAACGCCGTAATTGCACTGATCCTGAATATGCTCCTCACGCTGGCGGCCTTGATAGTCTTCGATTCGACGTTGACTCTGCCCGGTATCGCCGGATTGATCCTGGGCATAGGTATGGCCGTCGACTCGAACGTCCTTATATTTGAAAGGATGAGAGAGGAGATGCGGCTGGGATTGAGTATTGCAAAATCCGTCGAGATCGGCTTTGACCGAGCGTTCATAACGATCATCGATACTCACGTGACGACCATTATCGCTGCGATCATTCTTTATCTGTACGGATCAGGGCCGATCCGCGGATTTGCGGTCACGCTGATCCTTGGGCTTTTGATAAACCTGTTTTCGGCGGTATTCGTCTCGCGCACCATCTTTATGTGGCTGCTGCAGCGAAACCCGAATATGCAAAAGCTGAGTATTTAGCGTCGGCCCGCTGACCAATTCACTAAAATGTTTCAAATTCTACCGAATATCAACGTCGATTGGATGGGCATCAGGAAACCCCTGATCGCCATTTCGATCGTTGTCCTTATCGCCGGGCTTTCCTCGGCCGTCAGCCGTCAGTTGTCGCCGGGCGGAACCGACGCCTTTAATCTCGGGGTCGATTTTCAGGGCGGGACGGTGATCACCGCAAAGTTTAAACAGAAGCCGGGCGTAGATGAAATTCGTGCGGCGCTGAACGCGACCGGCATCACGGAACCCATCATTCAGGACTCAACCGACAAGACGGATGAGGTCCTTATAAAGATACCGCTCCTAGAAGGGACGGGCGAAGCGTCCTCCGAAGCCGAAACGGTAAACCAGGTGAATGTCGGCCGCGAGTCGGTAAAGAAGGCTCTGAACACATTTGGGCCTGAAGCGGCGCCGGAGGTTCCCCTTCAGGACGATGCAAACGCTGCTTACAAGATCGTCGGGACCGACTCGGTCGGACCTGTTGCAGGCGCGCAGCTTCGAAACCAGGCAGTTATCGCGACCCTCCTGGGAATGGCGGGAATATTGCTCTTTATAGCGTTTCGATACGATTGGACCTACGCCGCCGGAGCCGTAATTGCGGTGTTCCACGACGTGCTGATCACGCTTGCTTTCTTTTCGGTATTTCAATGGGAGGTCAGCCTGACGGTGCTCGCGGCGTTTCTCACGCTCGTAGGGTTTTCGGTGAACGACTCGATCGTCATCTTTGACCGCATCAGAGAGAATATTTCGCTGAATCGCGATAAATCGCTGTACACTCTGACAAACGACTCGATCAATCAGACCATGTCCCGGACCATCGTAACGAACGGACTGGTCTTTCTTGCGGTGCTTGCTTTGGTGCTGTTCGGAGGAGAGGTCTTGCGTGGATTCTCGCTCGCGCTTTTTGTCGGCTCGATCGCCGGAACCTACTCGACGATCGCCATTGCCAGTCCGATCGCGATCTGGTGGCAGAGCAAGCTTGGCGAGTCAAAGATGAAGAACGTCCAGGTCAAGCAACCGGCGGGCGAAAAGCTAGCCTCGGCTTCACGTCGATCGGTGACCCGAAGACCGGTCACGCGATAGCGGTCGGTGAAAAAAGTTGGGAACTTTTTCGTCGCCCTGGTGTCTAATTTAGCGGAAAATTGCAGTTGAAAACCAGCGGCCCGATCGCACATAAAATTTTGTAATGGCATCGGCGAAAAAGTTTAGAAGTTGGTTATAAAGAAGCCTCAGTATTCTTGACTTTCGTATTCCAAGTAACTAGACTTCTCTACGTTGCTGGTCAATTAGGAATTGTACATCTGCGTTTTTCCGTGAATTTCGGTCTCGGGATCTCGGGAATGTCGGATTTTCGTTTATGTAGCCGGCACTCTACGTTTTATCCCGCACAGAGTCTAGGTTTGAACCGAAATCCACCGACAGGGTTATCGCGTTTAGTGTAAAGGGGCTTCGCCTGTAAGTTATTGTAAGAAAGCGGATCTCCTACAACGTCGATTTTGTGGATTTACATCCAATGTTTCAGAGAGGTTTCGCAACCCTTGACCTAGTTTGGCACCGGTAGAAGTGAGGAAAGTACGATGTTAGACCAATTAGTAGAATCAAAAAGTCACGCCAGTGAAGACTCGAGACGGGGCGGATTATTGCTGACCACGTTCGTGGTTCTTTCTATGGTCCTTGTTAGCGCATGGCTTTACAGCCTGTTTGCCAAGGATTTTGCGATGGGCGGCGATGATCTTTCGCTTGATACGCTTGTGGCTCCGCCGATCATAGAGGAGGCCCCGGAACCGGAACCGGAAAAGCCCGAGGAAAAACAGAAAGATCCGAACGTGGATATTCGTAAAGAGATCATAGCGGCAATGAACGAGACCCCGCCGAAACCTCCTGACACGGTCAGTGTTGTCAAGAACACCGTCAAGGAGCGCGACCCGAACCGCTTTACGGTCAAGGGCGATCGCGATTTCTCGGCGACGAATGCCCCGCCTCCGGATTATACGGGGCCTGTCAATACCACTGGATCCGGCAGCAATAGCGGCGCTACGGGCCAGGGCGGCAATGACGACACGGGTGCGGCTCCGCCGCCACCTCCGCCGGTCAAGAAGCCGGTTCCGAAGCAGATCTCGGGCGGTGTGCTCAACGGAAAAGCGACAAGCCTTCCCAAGCCTCCGTATCCGGCTGCTGCCCGGGCCGTTCGAGCTTCGGGTGCGGTAAGTGTGCAGGTTCTTATAGATGAGAGCGGCAACGTTGTTTCGGCAACTGCGGTCAGCGGACATCCGCTGCTTCGCGCGGCTGCCGTGCAAGCGGCGCGCGGTGCACGCTTCAGCCCGACCATGCTTTCCGGTCAACCCGTTAAGGTTTCGGGTGTGATCACGTATAATTTCGTTCCATGATCTTGGGACAAGAGAGAGGCTTTCGATCTTTCGGGAGCCTCTCGGTTTATTATCCAGATAGACTTACGCAATATTTATAGAATTTTTCGATTTTCTTTGGAGGAAAAACCATGACTTTTTTTGCCAGCCTTTTAGGCACGTTGATGTTCTTTGCCGAGGGCAGTACCAAGATCTCGTTCGGTATCTACGATATCGCCAAGAGTCTTACTATCCCCGGTTGGGTGGTCATCATCATCCTGTTGATCGAGTCGGTCTACCTGATCGCGGTCGGTATCGAGCGTTGGCTCACCTATAACAAGGCGAGACAGCAATCGCGCCAGTACGCCCCGAAGGTCGCACAGGCCCTGAAGAACAGCAACATCGACGAGGCCATCAACATCAGCGACAAACACAAGGATTCGCACCTCGCGATGGTCGTATCGTCCGGCCTGAAGGAGTTCAGCGCTCACCAGGGCAACACTGACATCTCGGCCGATGAGATGGAAGCTTCGAAGCGTGCCCTCGAGCGTGCGATCGCGGTGAAGACCGCCGAATTGAAGCGTGGCCTTTCTGGGCTTGCGACCGTTGGCTCGACCGCACCGTTCGTCGGACTGTTCGGGACCGTCGTCGGTATCATCGGTGCTTTCGTCGCTCTGGCACAGGCTGAAAATGCCGGTATCGGCGCTGTCGGTGCCGCTATCGCAGAAGCCCTCGTCGCTACAGCATTCGGTATCGCGGTGGCCGTTCCCGCTGTGTGGCTGTTCAACTATTTCACCAACAAGGTGACCAGCTTTAGCGTCGAAATGGAAAACTCGGCATCGGAATTGGTGGACTATTTCATCAAACAGCGTACGAAAGCACTTAAGGGCTAAGTTTGGCTGCTTTTAGATTTTTGTAGGGAGAATTATAGCCATGGGCGCAAAAGTCGGTGGAACCGATGAATATAACTCGGATATCAACGTAACCCCGATGGTGGACGTTATGCTGGTGCTGCTGATCATCTTTATGATCGTCACGCCGCTGCTCCAACAGGGCGTTACCGTGAATTACCCGAGGGACATGAATTCGCCTGAAGAGGATGGCGAGATCACCAAGGATACTTCGGTCGTGATCGCCATCCCGGATAACAATAACTTTTACGTTGGCAAGGACCCGTTCCCGATCACAGAGCTTGGCGAAAAGATAAAGTCGATGATGAAGGACAAGACTCCTGACAAACGCATCGTCTATATCAAGAGCGGAGTGGACGTCGAATACGGGACCGTGGTCAAGGCGATCGATACGATCCGTAAGCAGGATATCGATAAGATAGGCCTTGTCGCTGACAAGAAGAAAGGAGGCGAGTCCCCGGCGAATTAAGCTGGATCGGCCGTTTGATAAGCCAGGCGGCCGTGGACAAGAAAAGTTATGGGAATGACGTCAGGGGGCGGCACGAAAGGCGAGGCCGTTCCAAATATTAACGTAACACCTTTGATCGACGTACTTTTGGTACTGCTTATCATCTTTATGGTGATCACGCCGGTCAAGCCAAGCAGGTTTGAGGCGAAAGTCCCGGCAGAACCGAAGAACCAGCAGAATTTAGAGGTCAAACCTAACCCGCTGACCCTTGTGGTCGCGATCAACGGATCGACAAAAGGGATCACCCTTAACAACCAGGCGGCGGGCGATGTCAGCGATGCAACGGCACTTACGGCGCAGCTTCAGGAGATCTTCAAGACCCGCGAAGCCAATGGCGTGTTTCGCGAAAACACGAATGAGATCGAGAAGACCATATTTATTAAGTCTCCGACCTCTGTCCGTTATGGTGATGTCGTTAAAGTGATCGATGCCGCGAAACTCGCGGGTGCAGCGCCGATCGGCCTTCAGATCGACGATCTCAGTGCAAACTAAAAAATTTGGTGAGATCGGGCGTCGGGCTTTCCGGGCCGGACGCCTGTCACCATAATCGGAGTCTAATAATGAGTCTATCTCGTTTAGGGGTATTGTTTTTGATCGCAGCGAGTGTGCTTGTAAGTTCAAGCTGCGGCTATTACAGCCGGATAATGTCGCGAAAGGATCTGGTGGACGGTTCGCTGGCATATCGCGAACGTAAGTTTTCGGAGGCGGAAGAGCTATTTAGAAGGGCAGCGTCGCGGGACCCGGACGGATCTACCCTGGAGGGAAAGACGGCTCAGGTATTTTTGGCCAGAACCCTTCATTCGCAATTTATTGGTAATCGCCAGGACACTTCAAAGGCAGAAGCGGCGATCGCCGAGTATAAGAAGGCTTTGTCGCTAAATCCAAATGACCAAAGCTCATACAAGGCGGTGGCGAGCCTCTTGGAGAATCTCCAGAAACAGGATGAATGGCAGAAATGGGTAAGCGAGCGTTCGACGAATGCCTCGATCGAACCCCAGTATCGGGCTGAGGCATTGACTGCCCTGGCCGCCCGCCAGAACACCTGTGCCAACGAGATCAGCGATACTCAGGCAACGAAAAAGACCGTCAAAGATCCTGACGGCAAGGATGCTTATCAGTTCGTCAAACCGGCCGATCAGGCCCAGTTCGAGCAAATGAAGCAGTGCATTTCAAAGGGAACGGAGCTGATCGGCCAGGCGATGGCGGTGGAACCGGATGCGGTAAAGAACGCGCCTACGACCGACCTGAAATCGTTGACCGACGCTCAGTTGAAAGAGCTTCAAGAGCTGATCAAGATCTTTGAATCTGCTCGGTCGTATCGGGCGAGCTTGACGATCCAGGCCTCGCGTCTTGCGGAGATGGAGGGCCGTACAGCAGATCGGGATTCCCTGAAGAGCCAGGCCGACGAATATCGAAAGCAGTACTCGGATCTGGGTGAGGTAACCCGAAACATTCAAACCGAGATAGAGACCAGGATCGCTGCTGCCGAAGCGAATGCTAACGCAAATGCGAATGCCAAAAAATAGGCCTTAGACCGGGTCCAGAAAGTCGGCGGTGCTCGTTTTAATGAACGAGCATCGCTTTTCTATTTTGCGGCCGCCCTTCGCGGAAACGATAGCTATTACCGCCGCCGACAAGCTAAAATAGATAAAGGCAGAATGATCCGAATCGAAGACATCATCGAAAAGGTCGAGAATAATCGCCCCAATCCGGACGTGGAGTTGATCAGGAGGGCGTACCTTTTCTCCGCGCTTCATCATAAGGGGCAAAAACGTGCTTCGGGCGAACCATACCTCGTTCATCCTTTGGAGGTCGCGGACATTTTAGCGGACATGCGCCTTGACGAGGTGAGCGTGTCGACCGGACTGTTGCACGACGTCGTAGAGGACACCCTGGTGGACCTCGAGACCATCCGGTCCTATTTCGGAGAGGAGATAACTCTGCTGGTCGATGGCCTTACAAAGATCGCCCACATCAGCGATCTTTCAAAGGAACGTCAGCAGGCCGAGAACGTCCGCAAGATGGTCCTGGCCATGATCACCGACGTCAGGGTCGTTCTGATAAAGCTCGCCGACCGGCTTCATAACATGCGGACGATGCAGTTTCTCAAGCCGGAGAAACGGGCACGCATCTCACAGGAGACGTTAGATATCTATGCTCCGATCGCCCACCGGCTTGGAATGGGTAAGCTCCGCAGCGAACTCGAAGATCTGGCATTCCAGAATCTCTACCCTGACGAATACAGGCGGCTGGCCAAGGACGTTGACGCACGTCGTCCCGAACTTGAGGCCGCCCTCGCGCGGATCAAGGAGACCATTACCGCGAAACTCCGGGAAAACGATGTTCCGATCGTAGCGATCGAGGGCCGCGTGAAGCGTCTTTATTCCCTCTGGAAAAAGCTCAAGAAACAAAAAATTACCATCGATCAGGTGTACGATCTAATCGCGACCCGGATCATCACCCCGAACGAAAGAAAATATTGCTACCTCACGCTAAGCGTCGTCCATGACATCTGGACGCCCGTTCCCGAAAGGTTCAAGGACTGGATAGCCATACCGCGAGATAACCTCTACCAGTCGCTCCACACGTCCGTGATCGGCGATGGAGGCCAGCCCTTCGAGGTCCAGATACGTACGGAGGAAATGCACCAGATCGCTGAAGAGGGCGTGGCGGCCCATTGGAAGTACAAGGAAAAGAAGCTCGGGGCAACCGAAGAGGACGAATCACTGGACGAATTGCGGAAGACGGTCGAAAAGCTTCTTTTGCCGCTCGTCGAGGATTCTCAGGAGGACGAAGACTCGGAGGATTTCATAGAGTCGCTTAAGCTCGACCTTTATCCCAAAGATGTCTATGCCTTTACGCCGATGGGGAAGGTGATCCAATTGCCCCGTGGCGCTACGCCGCTCGATTTTGCATACGCCATCCACTCAGAGGTGGGAGATACCTGTACCGGCGCGAAGATCAACGGGCGGATCGTGCCGCTTCGGACCGAACTTCAGAATGGTGACGTAGTCGAGATAATGACCACGGCCAATTCCAAACCCAGCCGCGACTGGCTCAACTATGTAGTCACTTCAAAGGCCAGGAACCGGATCCGACACTGGATTTCAGATCAGCAGCGTGCCGATTCGATCGAACTTGGCCGGAAGCTGCTCGAAAAAGAAGCCGACCGATTCCGTGTACCACATAAGAAGCTGCTCGGGAACGAGACGGAGATGAAGCGGATCGCAAACGAGTACGGATTGGGCCGGCCCGACGACCTACTCGCTTCGATCGGGTACGGC
>JAJNPX010000206.1 GCA_021155145.1 Acidisarcina sp.
GTTTCCAAGTGGTTTCCAAGCCGGTTTCCAAATGGTTTCCAAGCGGCTTTCAAGAGTGCGGCGGCGGCCCGTATTTGGGCCCATTCGGGTTCGTGCAAGGTCGGCAGGGGCCATTCGTACTTTTGTGAAACTGAGAACGCCCTTGAGATCGATGGCGTCACTTAGGCTCTCTTGTTTATGATCCGCAGGGCCTTTCGGAGGGATCTGGAGCTCACGATAAACAGGGTGAACCCCGACAATACGGTCACGATGCCTAATATTGAGAATCCGCGAAGGACATAGTTGTTGATGTTGTCCCTCCCTTCAAAATCCATCGTGTGGAGCATCCAAAGGAAGTCGAAGATCCGCCACTTGTCCGTCCGGATGGCTCCGACCTGGCCGGTCTCGGCTGAGAGATAAACGGTGACGTCGTTCTCAAAATTGACCGCCCAGCCGGGCAGGGGCTTTTCGCGATATTCGTGGTGCCTGCCGACGTTGTCGGCGGTGAGGTGAATGAGGTCGATGGGTTCGCCCGCGTCTGCAAGGGCGTCCTTTGCGATGCGGACCGCCTCGGCCGATGAGACAGCCGGCCTGACCGATCCGTCCTCGACACTCAGGAGAACTGTTGAGCGTCGGCCGTCCATCACATACTCGACCGCGTAGAAATATGACCCAAGCAGCTCGACAAAGTACATTTTCTCGATCCGCGTTGCGCCAAAGGTCGCCTGCACGGCGTTCACGATCTCAACGGGAGCGGCCGACCGGGCCGGAAGCGAAAACTGCTTTTGAGAATTCGACCTGAGATGATCGCCATGGATCTCATCGAGGTCGGTCCAGCTAAAGTAGAGCCCGCCGAGCGTCCACAGGATGAACTGGATCCCGATGAACACACCCAAATAGCGGTGCGCCCGGCGAATATAATGCTTGTAATTGAACCTTTTTGCTCCGTTGGCCATAGCTTTTACCTTCGAATTACTGGAGAACAAATGGAATTGCTCGTTGAGGCATCATATATTACAGGCAAATTACTTCGCAAAAACCGAAAAAAAATTGCGGCCTGTAGCCGACTAAAGGTCTTGACAGACCCGAGGCGCGCGGTCATCATTAACGTGCGAATGCTGAAATGGGTCACATCGCTGCTGCTGTTTTTCGCCCTCACCGGCCAGGTGTGGGCGGGCGCCTGCGGCTGTTTTGACAGCCACAGCGATTCCCATAGCTGCTGCAAGCCCGACAAAAGCGGCAAAGACTCGCTCGCGGCACCGCCTTGCTGCCCAAGGGATTGCGAATCGATCACGGGTTCGCAAATGCCTGGGAAGAATGCCGATCGCCTTGCGCCCGTTTCACAAGTTGAGCTGGTTGCGTCCGAGGGTCGAACTGCATTCTGGCCCGCACGGCACATCATGACGGCTCGTGGGTTCGCCAAGTCCCCCCGCCTTGGATATCGGCTGAAGCTGGCACGCCCTCCTGAGGCGCTCTATCTGCGCCATAATTCCTTTCTGATCTAAGTTATATTTTTCGCGATTGACGCCTGCGCGCGCGCGTACTTGCGTGCGCCCATTCGCGCGTTTTCGGGCGCGCACGGAACACGATCTGACAAATATCGAAAAGGAGAGATATCAAAAAATGAAGAAGACCATTTTTGTTTCAATGCTTTTGGCGGTCGCCGCCTTTGCCGCGGCGTGTGGAGGTGCGGATACGGGCGGCGGATCGGCCTCGGTTGGTAAAGAGATCAAGAGCGGAACCGCGGGCAACAACCTGACGGCAACCCTTTCGAACGCCGACGGCGTGCTTCGGAAGGGCAAGCAAACGGTGACGCTCAAATTCGCTGATCAATCGGGCAAGCCCGTCGATGTCGGGGCGGCGTCGCTCAATTTCCATATGCCTGCGATGGGTACCATGGCGACGATGAATAATGCCGCGACACTGACGACGACCGCAACGCCGGGGATCTACTCGGGCAGCGTGGATCTGGAGATGTCAGGCGAATGGCAGGCCCAGGTCTCGTATCAAGGCCCCGCAGGAAGCGGTAAGGCGAATCTGCCGGTGACGGTTCAATGATCGGCATTGACGGTGTGAGCGCTTCCTCCCAAACGGTGGGAGGAAGCAGCATCGGAACAAGTAATCCACGGCTATGATCAACTGGCTCATCGATTGGTCGATCAGGAATCGCGTCATCGTGATCGGGATCTATATCGCTCTCGCGGCGGCGGGCTATTGGGCGTTGATCCGGACGCCGATCGACGCGATCCCCGACCTCTCGGATAATCAGGTGATCGTCTTTACCGACTGGCCGGGCCGCTCGCCCAAAGAGGTCGAGGACCAGATCACTTATCCGCTGGTCACTAACCTGCAGGGATTGCCGGGTGTGCGAACCGTACGTGCGAGTTCGGCATTCAGCTTCTCGATGGTCAACGTGATCTTCGAGGACAACGTTGAGCTCTATTGGGCACGTACCCGGATCCTCGAACGCCTAAACCTGGTCCAGCGGCAGCTTCCCGAGGGGGTGACGCCCACGCTCGGGCCCGACGCATCCGGGCTCGGCCAGGTGTTCTGGTACACGCTTGAGTCGGACACGATGAGCCTGCGTGACCTGCGCACGCTGCAGGATTGGTTCGTCAGGTACCAGCTCAGCTCAACTCCGGGCATCGCCGAGGTCGCGAGCGTTGGCGGATTCGTTCAGCAGTATCAGATCGACGTCGATCCGAACAAGCTGCGAGCCTATGGCCAACCGCTCTCGGGCGTGCTCGACGCGGTCGAAAGGTCTAACAATAACGTCGGCGGCAACGTCGTCGAACAAGCGGGCGAGTGGGCCGTAATTCGCGGGATCGGATTGGTCGAGTCGGTCGCCGACGTGGAGAACATCGTTATCGGCTCAAGCAGCGGCACGCCGATCTATGTGAAAAACGTCGCCGAGGTAAAGCTCGGGAATGCCTTCCGCACGGGCTCGCTCGACAAGAACGGAAAGGAAGCGGTCGGCGGTGTCGTGATAATGCGGTACGGCGTCAGCGCCCTCGAAGCAATAGATGCGGTCAAAAAGAAGATCGAAGAGATCCAGCCCGGGCTACCCGAAGGCGTTTCTATCGTCCCTTTCTATGACCGCACCGAACTTATCAACCGTACCGCGGACACGCTGAAATACGCGCTTGTCGAAGAATTCATCCTCGTGACGCTGGTCAACCTGATATTCCTTGCTCACTTCAGGTCGATCTTCATCGTCACGATACCGCTTCCCCTGGCAGCCCTGGCCTCGTTCCTCCTGATGTATTGGTGGGGCGTGACGTCAAATATCATGTCGCTCGCCGGGATCGCGATAGCGGTATCGGACCTGGTGGATTCGGGTATCGTCGTTACGGAGAACGCTTACCGAGCGCTCGAAAAGGAAGGCGTGAGCTTATCCGACCGCGCCCGCGTTTGGGAGGTCGTCCGCGAGGCCACAAAGACGATCGGACGGCCGATCTTCTCATCGACCGCGATCATTATCGTTGCGTTCATTCCGGTGCTTGCCCTTACCGGCCAGGAAGGAAAGCTGTTTCAGCCGCTCGCGCTCACTAAGACATTCGCGATGATCGCCGCGGCCTTCATGGCGATAACGCTGGTCCCGGTCTTGTGCGGATTCCTGCTCAAGGGCAAATTGCGGCCCGAGGAAGCAAACCCGATA
Organism: Acidisarcina sp.; assembly: GCA_021155145.1. Classification (GTDB taxonomy): domain Bacteria; phylum Acidobacteriota; class Blastocatellia; order Pyrinomonadales; family Pyrinomonadaceae; genus OLB17. The sequence goes on from JAJNPX010000206.1 coordinate 3,638, forward strand.
ATGCGCTTCCTCCGCCGGTTGTACAAACCGCTCCTGGAAAAGGCGTTGCGCAATCGCGTCGCAACGGTCGCGATCGCCGCCGTATTTTTTACGGGTGCGATGCTGGTCGCGACGCAGATCGGCAGCGAGTTCATGCCGCCGCTGAACGAGGGTGATCTGATGTATATGCCGGTCACCGACCCGGGCATCTCGCTCGAGGAGGCGACCCGGGTGATGAGCAAGCAGAACGAGATCATTCAAGGGTTCCCGGAGGTCGCATGGGCGGTCGGGAAGGCAGGGCGGGCCGAGACCTCGACCGACCCGGCCCCGATCAATATGAATGAAACGGTCATCCATCTGAAGCCCGAAAGTGAGTGGCGGCCGGGAATGACCCGCGAAAGACTTGTGACCGAGATGGACGCGGCCCTGCGGATACCAGGTGTGACGAACATTTGGACGCAGCCGATCATCAATCGCATCGAGATGCTGGCGACGGGCATTAGGTCGCAGGTGGGCATCAAGATCTACGGCGATGACCTCGAAAAGCTGGAGAAGACCTCGCGCGAGATCGCCGAGGTGGTTCGCCGCGTGCCGGGAGCGGCCGATGTCTATGCCGAGCAGATCGGTGGAGCCCCGTATTTGGATATTGACATTGACCGGCAGGCCGCCGCCCGGTACGGGATCGATGTCGGCACGATCCAGGACCTGATCGAAAAGGGTGTCGGCGAGACGAATCTTACGGTCACTATCGAGGGCCGCAATCGCTTCCCGATCAGGGTCCGATACTCGCCGGAGTTTCGCGGCACTCCCGAAGCGATCGGCCGGATCCCGGTCACGACACCGACGGGGGCTCCGATCCCCCTTTCGCAGCTCGCCGTGATCCGTACGGTGGATGGGCCCGCAATGATCCAGAGCGAGAACGGTCTATTGCGAGGGACGGTCCTGCTGAGCGTGCGCGGCCGGGACATCGGCAGCTTTGTTGACGAGGCCGACGCCGCCGTCAAGGATCAGATCAGGCTGCCGTCAGGATATTATTTTTCGTGGAGCGGCCAGTATGAGAACCAGCAGCGTGCACGTGCCCGCTTGATGATCGTCGTGCCGATCGTGATCCTTATCATCTTCGCGACGCTCTATCTGACATACAAATCGTTCATCGAGGCGGCTCACGTCCTGCTGGCGGTGCCGTTCGCGCTGACCGGCGGGTTTTACCTCATCTGGCTGCTCGGATACAACTTCTCGGTGGCGGTCTGGGTCGGCTTCATCGCGTTGTTCGGAGCCGCGGTTCAGACCGGCATCGTGATGGTCGTGTACCTCGAAGAAGCGGTAAAGCGAAAGCACGGAGAATTGGGAACACTCGATCCCGAGACGCTGCTCGAAGCGGTAACCGAAGGGGCGCTGCTTCGGCTGCGGCCGAAGGTGATGACCGTGACGACCATCATCGCCGGCCTTCTTCCGATCATGTGGAGCACGGGTGCGGGCTCCGAGGTGATGCGGCCGCTGGCTGCTCCGGTCTTCGGCGGTATGGTATCGAGCCTCGTCCATGTCCTGATCGTAACGCCGGTCCTCTTCTACTGGATCAGGCTCTGGGAACTAAAGCGCGAAGAGCGAATGGCGGAGGTCACTGAATGAGCACAGGTCCTCGAATCAGACGCGTTTCGCATGCCTTCAATTTGACCGTGGTGGCATTTGTGCTGCTGCTCTCAGGCGCCGCATTCGCACAAGAACCGGCCACCGATCAGGTATTATCGTACAAGAAATACTTTGACCAGATATTCGGCCGATCGGTCGACGACCTTGTGGGATCGGCACTTGCGAACAATCTCGAGGTGATCGCGATGCGAAAGGAGGCTGATGCGGGCGAAGCCCTTATTCGCCAGGCACGTCTCCGAGCCAACCCGAGCCTCGAGGTCAGCGGCACAAGGCAGATCGGCGGAATGGGCGATAACAGTCTGATGGTCCAGGGTGCCTTGCCGCTCGAACTCGGAGGCCGCCGGGCCGCGCGGATAAATGTTGCAGAAAAGGAGCTTGAGATCCGACGGCAAGCACTCGCGGAGCGTGAAAGGCAACTGGCAGGCGATGTCCGTGCGAAATTCGGTGAGGCCATTGCCGCGATATTAAAGTTAAAGTTCAGCGAAGATATTCTCGCGATGGCCGAACAGAATGTTCAACTCGTCTCCGCCCGAGTGGCGGAGGGGCGCACACCTCCGCTCGAGGAAAGCCAGGAGTTCGTCGAGCTGAACCGGATCAGAGCATTGCGCGAAACAAGCGAAGGCGCGGTGGAGATACGCCTCTTCGAGCTTAGAAATTTGGTCGGAATGGGGCCCGTTGAACCTCTCAAACTAAAAGGCGATCTCGATACGCTTCGCCACAGGCTGCCGCCGCAAGTCGGGGCAGAACAGACGGCGATCCGGTCGAGGCCAGACCTGCTGGGTGCAATCGCTGTCGAAAGACTTGCGGGTGCACGGGTCGGACAGGCACGAAGCGAGGGCCGGATCGACGCCGACGTAATGGTCGGGTATCAGCGAATGCAGAACGGCTTTCCGCTCCTTGGGGTCGAAGAGATGTCCGGAGCTCTTTTGCCGATCGAGCAGAGGATGAATTTTTTCACGTTCGGCGTCCGTTTGAATCTGCCGGTGAGGGATCGAAATCAGGGCCTTGTCGCGGCTTCGCTGCTTGAAGAGGAGGCAGCTCGGAACAGGCGGGAATTTGGCGAGCTTACAATTCGCCGCGAGGTCGC
>JAJNPX010000209.1 GCA_021155145.1 Acidisarcina sp.
GGTCGAACAGACGCTGTCGGGCCTTTATGACAATTTGAAACGGCGTTTCGCAACGCTTTCACAGACCGGTGAGATCGGGCTGCCGCCCGCCGCTCTGTTTCTCGAACCCTCCGAACTGAAAGATCATCTTCGGGATGCAGAACGCATCGAGCTGCGGGCTCTCGGCAAAACGGCCGCGGTCACCGACGAGGAATTGTCGCTCGAGGGGATCGAGGCAGGCACGACCTCGCCGGCATTCATTGCCGGAAAAACCACGGATCGCGAGCCGCTGTTCCTTTTCTCCACCGCTGAGCGGTCAACGGATATAAACATACGTTCGCGTTCGACCCGGAATTTTCACGGAGATTTTTCGAGATTTGCCGAACAAGTGAATAGCGAACGTCGGCCTTTGATGGTGATGGAAACCCTCGGCATCGCCGAACGCCTCGAGGAGATCACCCGCGACTTCAATGCCAGCGTACCTGCCGGATCGATCGTTGTCGGATCGCTTTCGAGCGGATTCGAGCTGCCGTCAGCCGATCTGACCGTCTATACGGAAACGGATATCTTCGGCGAGACGGTCTCATCGGAGCGCTCCGCCGGTACTCCGCCCGCGCACGGAGCTCCGGCGCGGTTCCGACACAAACCGAGCCTCGGTGCTTTCATCTCGGACTTCCGCGACCTAAAGACCGGCGATTACGTCGTTCACATCGATCACGGCATCGGGCGTTTCGACGGCCTGCAGACGATCTCGTCGCAGGGGTCGGAGCGGGAGTTCATGCTCCTGGTCTATGCCGATGACGCGAAGCTCTTTGTCCCGGTCGAGCGTATGGACCTCGTCTCCCGCTACTCGTCGGGCGAGGCCACCTCCCCTTCGCTCGACCGATTGGGCGGGCTCGGATGGCAGAAGACAAAGGCAAAGGCGAAACGCGCGATGCGCGATATGGCCGACGAGCTATTGAAGCTTTATGCCGAGCGAAAACTTGTACAGGGCTATTCATTCTCGCCCGACGCACCATGGCAGCACGAGTTCGAGGACGCATTTCCGTACGATCTGACCGTCGATCAGGCAAAGGCGATCGAAGACGTAAAGGAAGATATGGAGACCGCACGGCCGATGGATAGGCTGATCATCGGCGACGTAGGCTATGGCAAGACGGAGGTCGCGATGCGGGCCGCTTTTAAGGCCGTCATGGATGGCAAGCAGGTCGCCGTGCTGACACCGACGACCATCCTTGCCTATCAGCACTACGAATCATTCCGCAAGCGGTTTGCCGCCTTTCCCGCAAAGATCGATCTTCTCTCTCGGTTTCGAAGCACAAAGGAACAAAAGTCGGTGGTCGAGGCGGCCGAAAAAGGCGATGTCGATGTTGTGATCGGGACACACCGCGTACTTTCAAATGACGTCAAGCTTCCAAAGCTCGGCCTCGTCGTCGTCGATGAGGAGCAGCGATTCGGCGTCGCCCATAAGGAAAAACTCAAGCAGCTTAAGAAAAAGGTCGATGTGCTGACGCTTTCGGCAACCCCGATCCCGCGTACGCTGAATATGTCGATGCTCGGTATGCGGGATATGTCCGTGATCGAAACGCCGCCGCGTGACCGGCTTGCGATCAATACCCAGGTCGTTCAGTTTTCCGAGAACGTGATCCGGTCAGCCATCGAGCTCGAACTCTCTCGCAACGGCCAGGTCTTCTTTATCCATAACCGCGTCGAAACAATCGAAGCGATCGCCGCCCTTGTTCAAAAGATCGTCCCCAACGCACGGATCGCGATCGGCCACGGCAAAATGAACGAAAAGGAAATGGAGCAGGTGATGCTCGATTTTATCGACTACAAATATGACGTCCTCGTTGCAACAACGATCATAGAGAACGGCATCGACATTCCGCGGGCGAACACCATCATCATCAACCGGTCGGACAACTACGGGCTCTCGCAGCTTTACCAGCTTCGCGGCCGCGTCGGCCGATCGAATCGGCGGGCCTACGCATATCTACTTATTCCGAGCGAGATCGAGCTGACGCCGATCGCACGGCGGCGGCTCTCGGCGATCCGCGAATTCTCGGACCTCGGCGCCGGTTTTCGCATCGCCGCACTCGACCTCGAACTTCGCGGCGCGGGAAACATCCTCGGCGGCCAGCAGTCAGGACATCTCGATGCCCTCGGATTTGATCTGTACACCAAGATGCTCGAGCGGACTATCGCAGAGCTTCGCGGCGAAGAGATCTTTGACGAGACGAGCGTTTCGATAAATCTGGGCATCGACGTCTCGATACCCAAGGACTACATCGTCGATGCAAGCCAGAGACTCCGGACCTACAAACGCATCGCATCTGCCGAGACTGACGCCGCACTTTCACAGATACATGCCGAGATCGAGGACAGATACGGCCAGATCCCCGAGTCGGTGAACTCCCTTTTCTCGTACGGACGTCTGCGCAAGCTGGCCGAGCAAACCGGTATCGTTTCCGTCGACCGGTCAGGATCGACGCTTGCGATCAAGCTGAGCGAAAATGCCAAGGTCGATCCCGAAAAGCTGATGGCGATAGTCTCCGACGTCGAGGGGGCAAGTTTTTCGCCAAGCGGTATATTGCGTGTAGAGACCGAGGGGAAAAGCCCGCTCGAGCATGCCATCTCCATCCTGCGGTCGATCCGCGTCTGAGGTCGAAAAATGCCTCCGATCGTGAGCAAAACGCGTGCAAACCTGCTAAACTTTGCCTTTGTTTTTGGCGTGCAAGCAGTTCCCTGAACGAACCCGCGAGCGGACTTTGGCATCAAAGCTGTCGTTGCCAATCATTTGCTGGGCAGATCGCCCCCGGATCTTGGAGATTTTCGATGAAGAATACTTTATTTCTAGCCATTTTTTGCATTGTTTTTGTACTTGCGGCTCCCGGAGTTTACGCACAGGAATCGGAAGAACGTGTGATCGACCAGGTCGTGGCCCAGGTAAATGAGGGCGTGATCACACTCTCGCGGGTGAAACGCGAGATGAAGTCGATCGTAGAACTCGAGGTCCAGCAGGGCAAGAAACGCGAAGAAGCCCAAAAGATGGTGGATGAGAAGCAGGGGGAGTTGATCGCCAATATGATCAACGAAGAATTGCTCGTCCAGCGTGCTAAGGAGCTGAATCTCGACAGCGAGATCGACGCCGCGATAAATCAGCGCTTCCTTGAGATAATGAAGGAAAACAATCTGAGATCGCTCGAAGCCCTCTATGAACAGATGCGAGGCCAGAACATCGACCCGCAGGAGATCCGCGAGTTGTGGCGAAAGCAGATCGTTCGGGAGCGCGTCATCCAGCGAGAGGTCCAGGCCAAGGAATACTGGAAGCCCGGCCCGACCGAACTCAAAGCATACTTTGAACAGCACAAGGCAAAATTCACAAAGCCGGAGACCGTTTCGATCAGCGAATTGTTCCTTGGTTTTGCCGGCCGCGACGAGGCCGCTGTGATGGAAAAGGCGAAACAATTGGTCGCGCAATTGCGGGGCGGCGGTAATTGGGATCTGCTCGTCAAGGAAAACACTGATCCAGGTGTCGTGACGCAAGGTGCCGGAAAGGCCGAAAAGCTAAAGGTCGCGGAACTGGTCGATACCATCAAACTGCCGCTCACTAACGTAAAGATCGGGGGCGTGACCGAGCCGATCGAGGTCAAGGATCTTGGCGTGATAATCCTCCGGGTCGATGCCCGGGAAGCGGCGAGCAGCGATTCGGTTTACGACGAAAGCGCCGTTCGCTCGGCGATGCTTCAGGAAAACTTTCCGGCTGCTCAGAAGAAGTTCTTCTCGACCCTTCGCGAGGAAGCTTATATAAAGATCAACGATACGTTCAGGCCGCTGGTCGCACCGATCCTGTTTGCGGAAGAGCGAAAGGAAAAGGCGGTCTCCGAAAAGTAATCGGGTCAGAGCTTTGTTAGTTTACAAGATGGCTTTACGGCCATCTTTATTTTTTATGAGGGTGGATGTCTTTCTGAAACTGAGCCGATTGATCCCGCGGCGAAGCCTCGCTCAGGAGTTCTGCGACGCGGGCCGAATAGATGTGAATGGAATCAGCGCAAAGTCTGCGAAAGAGATAAATACGGGAGACCTGATAACGATAAAAAGGCGAGACCGCAAGACCGTCGTCAGAGTGAGATCGGTGCCCGAGAAGAAACAATTGTCAAGGGAATTTGCCGCCGATCTTTATACGATCGTGTCGGACGAGGCAATTGACGAACTATCCTAAGATCTCTTTGATGGCTGCCTCGAAGACGTCCACACGTTTCTTCGCCCGTTTTACTTCGGGGTGGCCGTCTGCATAAGATTGCTGCAATTTCCAAAGTTCCACCTCGGCCTCTATCTTCCGCACGACGAGCTTACCGAGCGCTACGGTCGCTTTCTCCATCTGATCCTGGGGTATCGCGGTCAATCTCTCAGATTCCGCTTTGATCCGTCCAACCGAAAATCTTAATTCCTTTAGGCGCGGATACTCGTCAGTATAATCCAGCAGCAGCGATTCAAGCTCCGCCTCCATCTCGGCCCGCTTTAATGCGACTTCCGCGAAGGCGGCCGTGGCTTTTGGGTTATATGCCTTGGCTGGACGATCGCCCGGGGCTTTCCCACCCGTCTGCCCCGAGGCGGCGGAAATGCCCACCAGAACGGCCAAAACAACGCCGAACCAATTTATCTTCGATTGTAAAGGCATCTGCAATTTACTCCCGATCCATCCCAAAACATCCTGGCCGATCACAAGACGACCCTCGAGGGACTCAAACTAAACAGCATCACGGACCCTTTTAAGTTTCGTCACGCGCGGGCGGACGTATAGTGTCCAGACCCCGAAGGCTCCATCTCGCACGAAGCGATCTCGATGTCCGCGTCCGTATCTGCCTCGATCGCCCCGTCGCCGAAGACCCGGCCCGAATTAAGCGTGTCGAAATAGGTGGTGATATTATCCAGGATCTCCTCGACAGAATGTGAATGGTAGAGTGTCTGCCGAAATTGGGCACCTCCGACAAGGCCTTTGGTGAATTGCCCGGCAAGCTGTTTCATCTTACCCAGAGAGACGAGTTCCGGCATCTCCTCAAGGCACATCTCAAAGAATTCAAGAAGGACGGCCTTCTTTTCCTCAAGATCCGGCTGGTATGGTTCGCGGCCTTCCAGAACATCCTGAAACTGGCGGAATATCCACGGGTTCTGCATCGCACCGCGGCCGATCAAAATGCCGTCCGTTCCCGCTTCGCGCCAACGCTTAAGTCCGGATTCGATAGACGTGATGTCGCCGTTACCGGATACGGGAATGCTCACAGCCTGCTTGACCTGTCTGATCAGCTCCCAGTTGGCGAGCCCTTTATACCCCTGTTCTTTCGTGCGGCCGTGTACCTGAATATGCTCCACGCCGCATTGCTCCGCCATCTTGGCAACATCGACGACGTTTATCGAGGCATCGGAATAACCTGTCCGCACCTTCAGCGTGAGCGGGATCGTGATCGACCGCTTGACCTCGCGAAGAATCGACTCAAGCCGCGGCAGGTCACGCAGCAAGCCCGATCCGCCGCCGTTCTTGACGACCTTCGGTGCCGGACATCCGCAATTGACGTCGAGAATGTCGGCACCGACCTCTTCGGCCATTTCGGCCCCCATCGCCATGCGTTCGGGCTGTCCGCCGAAGATCTGCACGGCAAAGGGTCGTTCGCTTTCGTCAAAGCGCATCTGCCGCTTCGATTTGGGATTGTTCCGCGTCAATCCCTCGACGGAGATGAACTCCGACACGACGAGGCCGACGCCGCCCCGCCTTTTGATAAGGCGGCGAAAGGTATAGTCCGTCACGCCGGCCATCGGTGAAAGAATGAGCGGCGGGTCGATCTCGATGTATCTGATCTTGAATGGTTTCAAACTGCTAAGCCTTCTTACGGTTCTTGATCACAAAGATCAGGCCGATCAGGAAAACGAAAAATGAGATTACAAGAAAGACGGCACCGGCTATGATCGGGATCGCCGCTTCCTCCCAGCTGACACGCCCATCAGTTGCGATCGGCAGTGCGACCGAAATAGCCGTCCCCGCGAGCCCGAGCAAGACTCCCAAAATACCAAGAACCAAAACGATCTTCCAAAGCATAGATTCTCCTATCGTCAAACCAGTTGGAAAAAATCCTAAAAGTGCCTGTTCTGATCTGGGGTAAGAACAAGCCTTTGGTTGGCCAAAAACTGCGGCCTAACGCATTCCCGGCCGGCTCAATGAGACAAGTTCAAATTTAACACCAAAGCGTTTGTTTTTCGAGATTTATCGGGCGTATAATCCGATAGCTTCGGTTTCGTTAACATTTTTCTAACGTCTATGAAACCCGTCATTATTCGGAATGATCGTTGGTTTTTCCGCATTTCAAACGATCGAGGGCAACTTGATCATAACTTCGCGAGGAAAATAAATTATGAGAACCATTTTGCGGTTTGTGAGCGTTTTCACGATGCTTGGGCTTTTTGGCACCGGCATTTTCGCCCAGTCGCAGTCCACGACCGGCCTTATCCAGGGTACGGTCACCGACCAGAACGGTGCGGTTGTCTCAGGTGCATCTGTCACAGTTCGCAACGTAAACACCGGATTTGAACGAACCGTTACGAGTAATTCTGATGGTTTCTTTACGGCCCCATTGCTTCCATTGGGAACATATCGGGTCTCCACTACAGCCAGCGGATTTTCAAATTCTATTCTCGAGAACGTCCAGGTGACGATCGGCAACACCCTGTCGTTGAACATTGGCCTGAAGGTGGGCGGCGCGACCGAAACGGTCAACGTCACCAGTGACGCCGAGGCGGTGGACACCGCCCGTACCGAGCTTTCGACCCAGATCAACCAAAGGTCGGTCGAGAACCTTCCGATCAATCGCCGCGATTTTTCGCGTTTCGCTCTTTTGACGCCGGGCGTGTCCATCGTACAGGGGCCGGACGGGGACGAGATCACCATCAACGGCCAGAAAGGCATTCAGAATAACGTAACGATCGACGGTGCCGACGCAAACAATCCGTTCTTTGGCGAGCAGCGCGGCGGACAACGCCCGGCATTCACGATCAGCCTCGAATCGGTCAAAGAGTTTCAGGTCGTTCCGGTCGGTGCGTCTGCCGAGTTCGGCCGCTCATCCGGCGGCTTTATCAATGCGGTGACCAAGTCCGGCACCAATGACTTCTCCGGTGCGGCGTTCCTGTTCTTTAGAAACCAGGGACTCTCCAGCCAGAATCCCGACGCGGTCGATGCGGGACTGCCCACCGAGGATTTCACCAATTACCAATTCGGCGGAAATATCGGCGGGCCGATCAAGCGCGATCGGGCCTTCTTCTTTTTCGCATATGAGCGAAATGACGGCTCGAGCAGCAAGCCGAACTTTATCGACCCGCGGCTCGTGACCATATTCGCTAACCGGTTCAATTCGCCAAACGAAGAGACCGTGATCGACCGTACCAACGACGCCGACGTGATCCTCGGAAAGGTCGATATCAGCATAAACAACAACAACCTTCTCACATTGCGTCACAACTACAGCCGTGCCGAACAGGTCAACGGCACGTTTGACGTGCCCACGTGGGGATCGAGTGCCAACGGCCGGGAGACCGATAGCTCGAATTCGTTCATCGGCCAGCTTGTTACCAATTTCAGTTCGAATCTGCTTAACGAGTTCCGCTTTCAATGGGCAAAGGAGGAGCGTCCGCGTTTTTACGACGGCCCCGACTTGCCGGACACAACGATCGGCACGTTTGACGGCTCGATCTCTTACCGCTTTGGCCGGCCGTTTTTCCTGCCGGTGCCGTCCGACGATGTCCGTCTCCAGTTCACCGACAATGTCACATTCATCCGCGGAAATCACACGATCAAGACCGGCATCGATATAAACCGGACGCGCGTTTCGCAGACGTTCATCGGATTCGCCCGCGGCCGTTATATCTTTGCGGCCGGAACGATAGACGACGCGATCAATGGGTTTATCGACTATATCGACGGCGTGAATGCCGATGCCCTTGCGCTCTACCTGCAGTTTGCCCCGATCGGCAACCGCACCGTCGAGGAGGCGGGTACGCAGGCCTACACCACCATCGAGCCGGGCCTCTACGTGCAGGACGCCTGGCAGGCACGCCGCAACCTCACGCTGAACTTTGGCTTTCGTTGGGAAGGCCAGTATCAGCCGGATCCGATCAACGAGCCGACCAGTACCAGATACGGGCAGTTCCTGAGCGATCCGCGATTCCCATCTGACGGGACCATCCCCGATTTCACCGACGGTTGGTCGCCTCGCCTGGCCCTTTCGTGGTCTCCCGGCAACGACGGCAAGACCGCTATCCGGCTTGGAGCGGGCATCTACTACGCCCGCATTCCGGGTCTGGTCGTGGCCGGCCCGAGAAACACCGATGGCTCGATCGCCGGGAATATCTTCTTCGCCAACTTCCTTTGCCCGACCGACAAGGACCTCGGCATGGGCGGCGGCCCGGGCGGATGCCCCGAATATCCCGGCATCGTCCCGACGGCAGGCTTTACGCCGTTCAATCCCGGCATCGCCGTTTTCGAACGAAACTTCAAGAACCCGCGAACCGTTCAGTATTCGGCCAGCATCGAGCGTGAGATCGCAAAGAACACCTCATTCCTCTTTGCGTACAACTATGCGAAGTCGACTCGTTTGACCCGCTTTGTGAACAGAGGCGACGGCAGACTGTATGGCGGAAGTTCCCCGTTCGAACGTCCGGACGGTTCGGGTATCGGCGAGATCCGTTCGACCGAAAGCTCGGCACGGTCGCTTTACCAGGGACTTACCTTTACGCTGAACAAGCGATTTGCAGACAGGTTCCAGTTTCAGGCAAATTATCTGCTTTCGTGGGACAAGTCGGATGACGACAATGAGCGCGATCCATTCACGTTCCGTTATGTCGATCCCCGTGACCTTTCTCCCGAATACGGTTACTCCGATCGAGATCAGCGGCACCGGTTCAACGCATTTGCTACTTTCCTGCTGCCCTATGAGATAAACATCTCGCCGATCGTTCAGTATCGCTCGGCCCAACCGATCTCATTGGTCGATCGGGGTTCGTTCCCGAACATCATCGAGCGAAACACCGAACGCCTCGGTAACGAATTCTTCACGTTCGACTTTCGTGTGTCAAAGGCGTTCAAGTTCGGCGAACGGATGGAGCTGGAAGGGATCTTCGAAGCCTTTAACCTCTTCAACAATCGCAATCAGCGGAGCCTTCCGCGGCCGTTGACGTTTAATTTTGACGGAACGGTCACGGCCGGTTTCGGCGAGCCGCGTCAGGCCCAGCTTGGCGTAAGGTTCAAGTTCTGAGCATTCGTTAGAACTCTATCCAGCAGTGGCCCGGTTTTTCACGCCGGGCCATTCATTTTCACGACAGCAGCACGAAACCGTTTCGGGCTTTCCTTTTCCTTTCGCTTGCCGAGAAATACGTCTGATGCTAAATTTGCGTGAAGATTTCCCATGAACACTCTCTACTACGGCGATAATCTGAACATCCTGCGGGAGTACATAAAGGACGAGTCCGTTGACCTGATCTACCTCGACCCGCCATTCAATTCCAACCGAAATTACAACGTCCTCTTCAAGAACGAAGCGGGGACCGAATCAGAATCGCAGATAACCGCGTTCGAGGACACGTGGCACTGGAACCTGCAGGCCGAACAGACCTACAACGAACTGATAAACGAACCCGATCAGGTCGGTCGGATGATCGAGAGCTTTCGCCAGTTCATCGGTCAAAATCAGATGATGGCCTATCTCGTGATGATGGCCGTCCGGCTGAAGGAATTACATCGCGTTCTTAAACCCACAGACTCGCGGAGAACACGAAGTTGTATATAACCAAATGGGAAGATTTAACGACATTGATCTAGAAAACTGGCGAGAAAGCGATGTTAATACGGATTCTCTTTGGTTGATTGGCGAACGGGCCAAGACGGGCAAGCACAAGAACGTCTATCACGGCAACTTCATTCCGCAGATTCCTTATCAACTTGTAAGTCGATATACAAAACAAGGCGAGGTTGTTCTAGAGCCGTTTATGGGCAGCGGCACAACTCTCTTCGAATGCGAAGAGTTGGGCCGTCGTTATATCGGACTAGACATCAATCCGGAGATGATCGAGTACGTCAGTCGGCAAGTCGATCTGTTTACTAATGAACGTGAGTACTTCATCGGTAACTGTAATTCTGCGAGCGCGTCGGATGTGCGACGTTGCGTCGGGGAGGGTTTGAGTAGACTCGACACCCGCTCAGTTCAATTCGTGCTCATGCATCCTCCGTAT
>JAJNPX010000381.1 GCA_021155145.1 Acidisarcina sp.
CTCCATTGTGTCCATATAAGTCCTCCTCGTGGTTAGCTAACCACCGGCGCGCCGAATTTGCGCAGGCGCAAGCTGTTCGCCACCACCGACACCGACGAAAGCGACATCGCCGCCGAAGCAATGATCGGGGAGAGAAGCCAGCCCGTGAGCGGGTAAAGCAACCCCGCCGCGATAGGGATCCCGATCACGTTGTAAATGAAAGCCCAGAACAGATTCTGCTTCACCGAACGGATCGTCGCCTTCGACAACCCGATCGCGGTCACCACCCCGCGCAGATCTCCCTTGATCAGGGTTATGTCGCTCGCCTCGATCGCGACATCCGTTCCGGTGCCTATGGCGATCCCAACGTCCGCCTGCGCGAGAGCGGGGGCGTCGTTGATGCCGTCCCCGACCATCCCTACCAGTTTCTTTTCACTCTGCAGGCGTTTGATCTCGCCCGATTTGCCTTCCGGCAGCACCTCAGCGAGCACGCGTTTGATCCCGACCTGCCCCGCGACCGCTTCCGCCGTTCTGCGGTTATCGCCGGTGATCATCACGACTTCGAGTCCCAACTTTTGCAGCGATGCGATCGCATCCGCGGACTCCGGTTTGATCGTGTCGGCGACCGCGACCACGCCGGCGAACTTGCCGTCGATCGCCGCGAACATCGGCGTTTTGCCCTCCGTTGCAAGCCTCTCCGCCGTCGTTTCCGCGCCTCCCAGTTCGATTTTCCGCTCGTTCATCAGGCGCACGTTCCCGAGAAGAAGATCCTTACCCGCGACGCGCGATTCGATTCCGCGCCCTTCGAGGGCGTTGAAGCTTTCCGGTTTGGCAAAATTCAACCCGCGTTCCTCTGCGCCGCGCACGATTGCGGCGGCCAGGGGATGTTCGCTTTGCCTTTCGGCCGACGCAACGATCTTCAGGAAATCGTTCTCCGCGAAACCGTCCGCCGCGACGACATCAGTGAGAGCCGGTTCGCCCTTGGTGATGGTGCCGGTCTTGTCGAGGACGATTGTGTCGAGCTTGTGGGCCGTCTCCAGGCTGTCGCCGCCCTTGATCAATATGCCGTTCTCCGCGCCGCGACCCGTCCCGACCATGATCGCCGTCGGGGTCGCGAGCCCGAGCGCGCACGGGCAGGCGATGATCAGCACCGAGACGAAATTCACCAACGCCATCGTGAACCGCACCTCCGGCGTCGCGGCGACGAACCACACCACGAACGTCGCGATCGCTATGGAGATCACGATCGGGGTGAATATCCCGCTGATCGTATCGGCGAGTTTCGCGATCGGCGGCTTGGACCCTTGCGCGTCCTGCACCAGCCGGACGATCTGCTGCAGGGCGGTGTCCTTGCCGACCTTCGTCGCCCGGAACGAGAAGGCTCCGGTTTTGTTGATCGTGGCGCCGAAGATCTCGTCCCCGACTTTCTTCTCGACCGGGATCGACTCGCCCGTGAGCATCGACTCGTCAACCGCCGACGAACCTTCCGTCACCACGCCGTCGACGGGTATCTTGTCTCCCGGGCGCACCAGGACGATGTCGTCCGGGACGACCTCCTCGGTCTCGATCTCGATCTCGCGCCCGTCGCGGATCACGCGGGCCGTTTTCGCCTGCAGGCCGACAAGTTTCTTTATCGCCGCGCCCGTTTGCCCCTTCGCCCTCGCCTCCAGCAGTCTCCCCAATACGATAAGGGCAATGATGACGCTGGCCGCTTCAAAATAGACCGGCACGGTTGGCGTACCTTCCATCCCCGGCATGTTCATAGTCTGCCCGACGGCGTTGGCGAAAAACGAAGGAAACAGCGTCGCGAGTACCGAGTAAATATATGCGGTGCCGGTGCCGACGGCGATGAGCGTGTTCATGTCCGCGGCACGGTGCCGAAACGCCGCCCATGCTCCGCGGTAGAACTGCCAGCCAGAATAAAAAACGACCGGCGTCGCAAGAACGAGCTGAAGCCAGTTCACGCCGCGGAAATTGAACAACTCGATACGCCCGTGGGACATGACGATCACCAGTATCGGCAGTGACAAAACGGCGGCGACCAGAAACTTTCGCTTTAAGTCGGAATACTCGGCGGCGTGAGCGTGTTCGAGCGAATCCTCGGCCGAATCGGAAATTCCGGAGACTTCGCGAACGTTGTAACCGAAATCTTCAATGGCCGCACGAATCTGTTTCACATCAACTGAATTCGGAAGATACTCAACCGCGACGGTTTGGTCCGCGAGATTGAAGGCGGCCTTCACGACACCGTTCCGTTTCATCAAATGACCCTCGAGCGGGGTGCCCGAGCCGGACGGTCTCGCCGAATCGTCCACTACGAATTCGGCCCGCGCCGTTCCCGCCGTGTCGTAGCCGGTGTCCTTGACGGTCTGCACCAGGGCCGCGACGTTGGTTTTGCCGGGGTCGTACTTGACGGTCGCTTTCGCGGTGGCGAAATTGACCGAGCACGCGTCCACTCCCGGCTGTTTTTTCAGCTGTTTTTCGATCCGGTTGGCACACGCGGCGCAGGTCATCCCCGTGATCGGCAGGTCGACCCGTTCGCCCGTACCATCCGGAAGCGAATGGTCGTTGTGCGTTCCGTCCGTGGCTTGTTTGGTGGTCAACCCATTGCTAACGTCCTTGTTACCGCTTGCGCTCTCGACCGCCTTCGCACCCGCGAATTCTTCCGGGGTCGCGTCGAATTTCTCCTTGCAGGAGGGGGAGCAGAAGTTGAACGTTTCGCCCCCGTACTCGCTCCGTCCTGCCGCGGTCGAAGGATCGATCTCCATCCCGCACACCGGATCGACCGTTTTCGTCGTAATCATTTATCCCTCCCGTTCACCTGCGGATCCACCAGCACCGCGATCAAGTACGCTCACTCCGCCGAATAACCGGCGCGGTCGAGCACCTGGACGATTTTTTCACGGGAGGTCTCCTCGTCGTGATGCACCGTCACCCTTTTCGTCGGCACGTCCACCTCGACGGCAGAAACGCCCTTGACGTCCGCGAACGCTTTCGTGATCGAACTCGCACAGCCGCCGCAGACGATTTCCGGGGCCGTCACCGTCGTGAAACTACTGTCATTCTTTTGGGGTTCGCTCGTTGTTTCGTTAGCTACTTTCATTTTTTGTACCTCGTTGATCTCAGTAATAATTTCGGGGAAAATCGCCCGATAGATAAAGTCTATTCTCTGTAGTCAAGTACAGTGTCAAGCCCTTTTTTCGAGAAATGTGAAAAAACTTTTACGCCGTCTTTTTTCTCTGCTTTTTCGGCGTGACGCGCCCGCTAGTCGGCGATGGGTTTTGCATCTCAGTGCCTTCGATAAGACCGCATATATTGCCCGGTGCCCGGCCCACCTCGTCCCATTCTTCCAGCGTGCGCGTAAGTTCCCGGTGGTGCCGCTGCATCTCCTTGACCCGCTCCGAGACCTCCGCGAGGCGACGTCGCACGATCGCCCGGACGTCATCGCACGGGCTCGCGCCCTTCTCGGCGTCGCTGATGATGTGCCGGATCTCGTCGAGCGAGAAACCGAGGAATTGCGCCTTCCTGATGAACGCGAGGCGCTCCAGCACCCCTTCGTCGTAGAGCCGGTAACCGCTCCGCGAACGTGCGGGCCT
>JAJNPX010000382.1 GCA_021155145.1 Acidisarcina sp.
ACTCGCCCAGGCCCCATCGGTGAACGATATCGCCACGGTTGCGGTCAATATCGGCTCCTGGGGAACCGGTTTTGACGACAACATGATCTATAAGGACAAGAACTACCGCTGGGCACTGACGGACGGCGTAACGCCAAACTATCCGGAGATCACGAACCTAAAGATGAAAGAGGGCCGCTGGCTGACCGAAATGGACAATTTCGAACGGCGTAGCGTCCTGGTGATCGGCGTAAGCGCCGTCGAGGCTCTCTTCGACGGTGATTCCGCCGAAGCGGTCGGAAAGGTCATTCGGATGAACGGAACGACGTGGGAGATCGTCGGGGTGCTGGAAAAACGCGAATCCGGATTCTTTGGCGAGAACGAAGAGGACCGAAAGATATTCATGCCGTTCCGCACCGCCCGAAAGGTCGCGCCCACGCGCGACGCCGTTCTTCACATTGCCCAGGCGAAGACTGGATTTCTCAATGACGCGGTCGAAGAGATCGAGGGCGTACTTCGCGTCCGGCGCGGGGTAAAGACGGGCGAACCCAACGATTTCGACGTTAAGACCGCCGACGATTTTATGAAGCAGTTTGACAGTATGATAGCGGGCATCGGTGCGGCCGCTATCGCGATATCGTGTCTCGGGCTGCTCGTAGGCGGGATCGGAGTGATGAATATAATGCTGGTTTCCGTCACGGAGCGGACAAAGGAGATCGGCATTCGTAAGGCGATCGGAGCGACCCGAAAGGCCATCGTGTTTCAGTTCCTGGCCGAGGCCATGGCTCTGACGCTTTTGGGCGGGGTCATAGGCATAGCGATCTCGGTCGGTGTAAGCAATCTTATCCTTCTGCTCATCCCGTCGATCCCGGCAAGAGTTGAACTGTGGATGATCCTTCTCTCGCTCGGCGTCTCGCTCGCGATCGGTCTGATATTCGGCGTGCTTCCGGCCCGAAAGGCGGCCAAGCTGGACCCGATCGAGTGTTTGAGATACGAATAAGTGGCCGGTCTGCTAGACTTGCCTGATGAACACCGGGCTTGCAAAAGCGATCTTGATCGGAACGGTCGCCGGAATGAGATGTTTTCTCGCTCCGGCGCTTTTAGTTAGAAAGGCATCCGCCTCGTCTGATGGATGCGGGCTCGGCGGTACTGCCCTTGAGGTTGCCGCCGCGGGCGAACTGATCGCCGACAAGACTCCTTTTATAGGGAAAAGGATAGATACAGGCCCGCTGATCGGGAGGCTGGTTTCGGGAGCGTCCTGCGGAGCCGTCATTGGCCGCCGCAATGGTTCCGATGCGCTTCCCGCCGCTATCGCCGGCGGTATCGCGGCCCTGATCTCGGCACATGTTTTTTATCTCGCCCGCCGCGAGATCGGACGTTCGACGGGCATGCCCGATATCGCGCTTGCTCTCGCCGAAGACGCTCTCGCATTTGGCATCGCCCGAGAGGCACTCAAGTAGTTCAGTCGCACTTTGTACGTTTCATCGGAAAGTCGATCCCGCTCAGCTTGCCGTTGCGTTCGCCCTCGATCCTCGCATGTAAGGAATCCGGCGACTCCAGGCGATAGATGATCCGCTGCGGAAAGTCGTGCCCGAGATTTTCGAAGACCGCCTCGGCCGACGACATCCGCACGAGCTTGAAGGCGGTCTCTTCCTTGTTCTGCGACGGCTTGGAAATATACTCGATCCCGGCGTCGCTGCTTACGATGCGTAGGAATTCGAATCCTCTCGCCTTTTCGCCGCGGACCGTCCTCGACATCCCGATGAGCATGCCTCCCGACGGCTTCATCCAGTGTTCCGAGATCGTCATCTGCCGCTGAGGAATGCTCATCTCCCAGCAGCCGGCGATCCAACCTAAAGACCCGATAGTTGGCTTGTTCTCCTGGCCGTTCACGCACCCGCAGAGTATGAAAAAAGCAAGGCACCCTAACAGGCCCAGTTTCCGATCGTTCATCTTCGACAGCCTCTCCGTTAAAAAGTCTCGTCCCCAAACACATACTAAGGCTGCAAAGTGCCGGCCGTATTGTAAGAATCCGACATCTGATCAGCACTAACAAAGGCCTGAGACAGTTGGCGGGTGGCGGCGAAATAGGCTACAGGGCTAATCCCGGCAAACTCTCTGAAATCGTGGATCATATGCGATTGATCGTAGTAGCCGAACGCTAGTGCCGTATCGACCGGGTCGAAAGAAGGTCCCGACTCTACCGAGCGTACGACGTTTTGAAAACGGATTATTCGGCCAAAGAGCTTTGGCGCCAATCCGACGTACTTCTGAAATATCCGCTCGATCCTGCGTTCACCGATTCCGGACAGCCCGCTCAATTCCCTTACCGAGATCGCACCTCCGCGTTCGGCGATACAGCGGGCGAGGGCGGCCGCGATCAGACCTTGTTCTGGCAGGTCGATCACAGAAGCAAGCAGGCTCATCTGGGCGGCATTGACCATCTCGTCAAATGTCCCGGCCGAGTGCAGCATGTCGGCTAATCGATCGAATCTGCCCGCGGCGACATCTTCCAGCGGCAAGATCTGATCCGTCAGCTCCGACATCGGGAATCCGAGGAGCAGTGACCCCGCGTGGGGCTGAAACCTGATGCCGAATAACCTTACGCGTCCGGTCGGGCGGATCATGATGCGTGTCCGAAGCTGGCCGGAGATGATCGCGGCCGACTGGGTCTCGACGGGCCCTGACCTCGGCAGCCTTTGAAAGCGGTCGGCGAGATTAAAGACGATCTCGGGGCACCCGTCAGGAAGCACGGGCTCGGCATCCGACGTCTCTCGGCCATCGTACTCCAGCGACCAAAAACATCGAACGACGTTCGACACCGGTCCGATTGGCCTCTGCTCTCTGAAGTCCATTTAGGTAAGCTCGACGGTTTGCTCGTATTGCGGGACCATCACGTTCCAGCCAAAACGCTCCCGTATGTGCCCGGCCATTGCCTCGGCAGCGTCGGGTTCTCCGTGGGTCGTAAAGACAGCCTTGGGTGCGTCGGGGAGGCCTTCGAGCCAACGCAGGACGCCCTTCCAGTCTGCGTGGGCCGAGAAACCTTCGACCTTTTCGATGCGGCAATTCACATCGACCCAGGTCTTCATTATCTTTACGCGGCGCTCGCCGTCCTGAAGGCGCCGTCCGGTCGTCCCGGCGGCCTGAAACCCTACGAATACCACGGTCGCATTCTCCTGGGGAAGCAGCCTGACCGCATGGTGCAGCACGCGGCCGCCGGTCATCATCCCTGACGCCGAGATGATCATCCGTGTACCCCGCATATCGTTGAGCTTCTTAGAGTCCTCACGGGTCGAAGCGGTCGTCATTGACATCGTACGGAGCGGATGCTTCTTTGCGGCGACGATCGACGCATACTCCTCGTCGTGTTCCTCGTTCCATCG
>JAJNPX010000225.1 GCA_021155145.1 Acidisarcina sp.
GGGAGAGGAGAACCTGACGGTGTAAATGCGGAATTCAGAACGCGGAATTCGGAATGTCAGATCTCGAAATTCCGCATTCCGCACTCCGCGTTCCGCATTAGGAGAGAATATGCCAATGAGAATAGGAGACCCGATGCCGTCGATGGAAGGTGCTACCACCTGGCTGAACGGCTCGCTGGAAACTCTGCAAGAACAGATCAAGGGAAAGCCCATGCTCGTCCATTTTTGGGCGGTGTCGTGCGGAATATGTAAAGCGAAGATGCCGCAGCTTAGGGAGATGTCGGCGAAGTATGGCGAACGGGGATTGCAGACTATCGCGGTCCACATGCCACGGTACGAGGCCGACACCGATCTAGATATGGTCAACGAAGCGATGTTCGAGAACGGCATCACCGAGCCGGTCGCCGTCGACAGCCTCCACAAGCTGAAAGACGCATTTCAAAACGAACAAGGCTGGGTGCCGGTCTATTATCTTTTCGACGCGGAAGGAAAGCTCAAGATGCGGGCCGCCGGAGAATTCGGCACGAGCGTACTGCAAACTGCCCTCGACAAGATGTTCCCGGCCGAAGAAGTAAGAGCGACGGCTTCAGCCGTTTAATGCACAAGCCCGCGCGTGAGCAAGGGCGATACACACCTTTAGGTTTATCGCTTGTACCACATCGCTTGCACAAGCCCGCGTAAGCAAGGGCGATACACTCACCTTGAATGTATCGCCCTCCCTGACGGTCGGGCCTGTGCATTATATATTCCCCGTGAACAGCTCCCAAAGGATCCCGTAGATCACATACACGCTCACCAATATCGAGCCGATCAGCAACGCCACAAGCAGCCCCATTATCAAAAATACGAATGCGTAATCCGAGCCGGTCCCCTTCTCGCCGGTCGCCCGCGTCCAGATCAGCTCCATGTTTTGCTTGTTCGATTTCCACACAAAATCGAACGCGTCGCCCACGAACGGCACCATTCCGACCACGTAATCCAGCCCGATGTTGAACGCCATCCGCAGCAGCGTGATCTTCGGTACGCCGTAACGCACTCCCGCCAGCAGAATATAGAACGACGGAAACATCGTCAGCGTATCGCCAACGTTCGGTATCAGCCCGATCACGGCATCAAGCCCAAAACGCCACGTCGTCCCCGGCACACGAAACAGCCCATCGAGATACATCGAAAGGTTCTCCAACCCCTCATCGATCTTCACCCGCCGCCGCTCAAGTTCGTGGTCGTTCATAAGTTTTTAGCCACAGAGAGCATAGAGGTCACAGAGAGATTCTCTTAATTCCATCGACCAGCATCTTCGCGCCAAAATTGATGAGAAGTCCCCGTTTAAGACCCGTTGCCTTCAGGTACGAAAGGATTTGTGCTGTCGAAACCTCCGGGAGTTTTGAGAGCGACTTTATCTCTACGATCACTTCACCTTCAACCAGAATATCGATTCGCTGACCTTTGATGACTTTGTCTTTGTATAACACATCGATCTCAAACTGCCTCCGATATTCGATCCCGCGAAGATGAAACTCATGACAAAGAGCTTCTTCATAGATGGATTCGAGCAAGCCTGGCCCCAAAGTTCTGTGGACCTCGATCGCCGCACCAATTATCTTCTGGGTCAGAAAATCGTTCATCCTCTCGGTGATCTCTGTGCTCTCTGTGGCTACCGCTTTTCAATAATTCTGACCGTGATGATCTTATCGCCGCGGACTATCTTATCTACGACTTTCATTCCGGTTTCGTTCACTTTTCCAAAGACGGTGTAGCCGCCGTCGAGGTGTGGTTGGGGTGAGTGGGTGACGAACCATTGCGAGCCGCCGGTGTCTCTGCCGCTGAGCGCCATGCCGACCACACCGCGTTCGTAGGGGATCATATTGATCTCGCAGCGGATAGACCAGCCCGGCCCGCCGCTGCCGTTCCCGATCGGGTCGCCGTCCTGCATCACGAAATTCGCCACTACGCGGTGCACTTCGAGCCCGTTGAAATAGCCAGCACGAGCCAGCTTTACAAAATTGTCCACCGTCAGCGGAGCATCCTCCGGCAAAAATTCGATCGTGAACGAACCTTTCTCCGTCGTAAGTACGGCTTTCACCGAACCATTCTTGCGTCCGAGGGCTCGGCGATAATCAACGTCCGTCGCTATTATCTGGCCAAGCCGTGTACTTGAAACTCTCGAATACGGCAAAACCTCGCGCGTCTTGTATTTCTTCGCGTCCTCTATCGCCTTGACGACCGACGGCAATTCGCGAAGATCTTTGTCGGCCAGGATCTCAAACGCCTTTTTCCTTACGAGATAGTCGGAGGCGATCGCCGCTTGAAGAAACGTATCGATCGCAGCCTTCTTATCGAGCTTATAGAGTGCATCGAGAATCGCGAGCGAGGCGTCGTTTTCCTTTTTATCGTTCAGGATCGAATACGGATACGCCGCTTTCAACGCTTCGATATTCTCCTGCGACGCCGGCAGATCGGCTAAAATGCCCGCCGCCGCGGTTCGGATAAAAATGTCCTTATTTAGAAGAGCTGTTCGGGCGACCTCGCCCAGATCATCCGTCTTAAAACGTGCAAAAGCCTGAAGCGCATCCGGCCCTGCGAGGATGCGCTCTCCTTCGGTTGCGGGATCGGCTTCGGCAAACGCTTTCGCCAGCGGGCGGATGATGTCGGGAGCCTCGGACTTCATCGCTTTCCCGACTTCGCTTGTCGGCTCGATCGCGGCAAACTCGCCCACGATCTGTGCGAGCGTGCTGTATTGCCGCCAATCGTTCAGCTCGGGCGCACTGCCTTCGCCGCGTTTCGGCCCGACGCGGACGCGGGCTATATAAACCTCGGGTGTGTGCCCTTTGTCCAGCTTTCCGAAATCCGCGAACAGCTTATCGGCCCTCGCATTGTCGGTGTTCGCAAGTATGCGTCCGAGCGCCGTCGCGATCTCAATAAACTCGCTCTGTTCGTCGGGAATGAAGTTCGGCTTTTTCGCTTTCGAATAAGCCGTGAACAACTGTTCGCCGCGAGCCATTAAGGGCTCGGCAGCTTTCTGATCCTTGAGCGCCGCCAGTGACCTGATGGCCGAGACACGCACGCGGCTGTCGGTGTCTTTCGTCGCCGCCTTGATCAACAGGTCGACGGCTTCCTTGTCCTCCGCCGCCCCGAGTACGCGAGCCGCGTTCGCCCGTACAACGGCGTTCGTATTCGTCTCCAGCAGGTCGCGCGCATCCTGATTCGCATTCTTCGCCCTTATGCGTGCAAGCGTATTCAGGGCCGTTGCGGCGATGTCCGGATCGGTGTACGAAAGAAACTTCCGAACGCTTGCTTCCGCATTCTCCGGCCGTGCCCGAAGCGCCGCGGTCAACGCCAGAAGAATCGTTTCCTTGTCCGGCGCCTCTTTGCTTTGCAGTTCTCGCTCCAGCGAGAAGACGATAGCTTCCCGCAAGGCCTTGCTCTTCTCTGCCTGTGCATTTGCAGCGACGATCTTTCCGGCGGCCTCGACCAATCGACCGCGGACGTTGGCCTTCTCGGCGCCGGGCATCTGCGCCCTCGCGGTCTCACCTAACGCGATCCTGATAGCGTCCGCCGCGTCTATCGACTCGATCTCACCAAGAGCGAACGCCGCCATCTCCCTTACCTTCTCCGACGCATCACCCTGAAACAGCCGCACCAATACAGGCACCGCCGCCGAATCTCCGATCCGCCCCGCCGCCAACGCCGCCCTGACCCGAACCGCCGGGTTCCGGCTCCTCATCAGGTCTTCCAAAACCTTGTCGTACCGGCGCGCATCCTCTGCCTTCAATATCTGAATGTGGGTCGCCACCGGGACCTGAGCAACCCCCGAGCCGACGAGTAGGAGCAACAACACGATCAACATCTTTCCCATATCCCGCGATTATACCTTGAACTAGCTCCCAGCAGCTTGCCGCAATTATGAGCGGAAAAGCTTGCTCCAATACCAGCTTGAGCAGCTTGCTGCAACGATGAGCGGAAAGGCTTGCCTTTCCAAGAGGTCTCCTTTAATTTTTCAGGAGGCTCTGCCTCCGATCTTTATGACTCGAATCTCTCTCGACTCCCCCTGCTACTTCATCACGTCGGTCACCCACAAAAGACTTCCAGTCTTCCGCACCGACAAGTTCAAGGATCTTTTATGCAAAGCTCTGACCGAGGCGCGGACATCGGGACAGATTCTCTTCTTCGCCTACGTGATCATGCTCGACCATGTACACTTCATCACCGACGGCAAGCGGAAGCTATCAGACACCCTTCGATACTTGAACGGCATTTCGGCAAGACGCTTGATCGATCATTTGAAGGAGAATGGGCCGGAAGAATCGCTGCGTAAACTTCAGCTTGAAGAGAAAGCCGGCAACTATAAATACTCGCTTTGGGAACACCATTCCGATAAATTTCTGCTCACCAGCGAATCTATGTTCATGCAGAAAGTGAACTACATTCACAATAATCCGGTGGATGACGGTTTGGCCGAACGACCTGAGGACTACAAATATTCAAGTGCCAG
>JAJNPX010000227.1 GCA_021155145.1 Acidisarcina sp.
CCTGCTGCTCGCCGGCATCGTCGGCAACGTCGTCGACCGCATCCGGCTCGGCTTTGTCGTTGACTTCATCGACGTGCAGTTCGGCTCATGGCACTACCCGACATTCAACGTGGCGGATATGGCGATCGTCGCCGGCGCTGGGCTGCTGATCATCGATATGTTCTTGTCTAAAAGAAAACAGAATTCAGAAGTCGGAAGTCAGAAGGCGGACAAAGCTTAGAACAGAATGGAGAGAACGGCCGCTCGAAGTTTTGAGGATGTTGAGATTTGGAAGAAGGCTCATCAGTTTGTGCTGGACGTCTACCGAATGTCTGAGTCCTTTCCAAAGCACGAGATTTACTGCCTTACATCGCAGTTGAGGCGTGCGGCGATTTCAATTCCCGCAAACTTTGCAGAAGGCTTTCGCAAGGCGACGAAACCAGACAAACTGCGATTTTACGGAATTGCTATAAGTTCGCTCGAGGAGTGTCGTTATTACCTAAGACTCGCGATGGACCTCGGATACTCTGACACGATTCAGTTGCGCAGCAATCTTGAGGAGATCAGTCGGATGCTCACGAGCTATATGAGCAAGATTCGGAGCGACAGGCGATAGCTTCTGATTTCTGACTTCTGTATTCTGACTTCTTAGACCATGTACCCTGAACTTTTCCGAATAGGCTCCTTCCCGGTAACCAGCTACGGCCTTTGGCTCGCGGCGGGAATGATGTTCGCCCTTTTTGCCGCGTCGAGGCTGGCGGCGCGCGATGGCTTGCCGCGTGAGCGCATCTACGATCTCGGCCTCTGGACCCTGCTCGGCGGCCTTTTGGGCTCGAAGATCCTGATGCTGTTCGTCGACCCGACCGCGCAGCCTTTCTCGATAGATTTCCTGCGTTCGGGCGGCGTTTTTTACGGCGGGCTGATCGGCGGGTTCCTGACCGTCGCCCTGCTGATGTGGCGGTACAAACTGAATTTCTGGAAGGTTGCCGACGCCTTTGCACCCGCGGTCGCGCTCGGGCAGGCATTCGGCCGCCAAGGCTGTTTTGCCGCCGGCTGCTGTTGGGGCAAGCCGACCGATTGGTTTTGGGGGCTGCATTTTACCGAGGCCGGCCACGAATACACGGGCGTTCCGATGTACGGCCCAAGCAACGAGGACCTCTATCTGCACCCGACGCAGCTTATCGAATCGTTCACGATGCTGGCCGTTTTCGCGTTTCTTTTCTGGCTTCACCGGCGCAAGAAATTCGACGGCCAGGTCCTGATCGCCTACGGCATCATCTATTCCGTCTTTCGTTTCTCGATCGAATTCATCCGCGACGATCCGCGCGGCGACCTCTTCGGCCTGACAGCGATGACCGGCCTTTCGACTTCGCAGCTCGTCAGCCTGGTCGTCGCAGCCGCGTCGATAGTTTTCATGTTCATGCGGGCAAGGCATGCGGATCGAGCTTCGGTTGCAGAATAATTAGTAATTACTAATTTGAGAATTAGTAATTAGATGATCGATATTCAACAAGATCCGTCTCAAATAAAGGTGACTGTCGAAGGCGCGGGCAAGCGTCTCGATGCCTTTCTATCCGAGCGGATCGAAGGCTGGTCGCGCTCGCGGCTGCAGAGGCTCATCGAGAACGGCGACGTCCTCGTGAACGAAAAGCCGGCCAAGCCTTCCTATAAACTGCACGATGGCGACGAGATCGACGTTGACCTTGTTGAGGTCCCCGTGGCGGTCTTCGAGCCCGAAAACATTCCGCTCGACATAGTTTTCGAGGACGAGTACCTTGCTGTGATAAACAAGCCGGCCGGAATGGTCGTGCATCCCGGGGCGGGAATTTCAAGCGGCACACTTGCCAATGCTCTGGCTTTCTATTTCGGATTTGGGAGTTCGGATTTGGGAATTGCGGGAGATAGACAATCCGAAATCTCAAATCTGAAATCCCAAATCGGACTTGTCCACCGCCTCGACAAAGACACATCAGGCCTGATCGTCGTCGCAAAGGACGAGCAGACGCACGAAGCGCTTGCCGAACAATTTCGCGAACGTACGGTGCAGAAGAAGTACATCGCTCTTGTGCACGGGAGCATTCGCGAAAATTCGGGCACGATCGACCGCCCGATCGCCCGCGACCGCTGGCACCGGACCAAGATGACCGTCGCCGCCAATGGCCGCCATGCGCTCAG
Source organism: Acidisarcina sp. (assembly GCA_021155145.1). Lineage (GTDB taxonomy): Bacteria > Acidobacteriota > Blastocatellia > Pyrinomonadales > Pyrinomonadaceae > OLB17. Next base: position 2,155 of record JAJNPX010000227.1, read on the forward strand.
CCTGTGGAAAGTGCGGGAGCGTTTTGAAAAATTCACGCTTCTCGATGTATTGATAAAGACCGGCCGCACGCACCAGATCCGCGTCCACCTTGCCTCGATCAATCACCCGGTCGTCGGCGACGCCACCTACAACGAAGGCCGCGACAACACCATCAACGACGCCGATGTGAAGCGCGCCGTCGAAAAGCTCGACCGCTTTTTCCTGCATTCCGCGAGCCTTTCATTCACGCACCCCAAATCCACCGAACGCCTTAAATTCACTTCCGAACTTCCCGAAGAACTGGCACAATTACTCAAAACTTTATGACTGGAACGCACGCGTCCCGCGTGCCAGCGTCCGAAAGGACGCTAGTGCCCTTGAGCTTCAACCGAACTAGGCCGTTATAACGGCCTTTGCACGCGGGGACGCGTGCGGTCCAGTCGTTAAGGTGATTGATCTTTATGTACGACCCGCGCATATGGCACAGCCGTGGCTACATACCGCACGTCGACCCAGGCGAGGTCACCCAGTTCATCACCTTCCGCCTAGCCGACTCCATGCCGCAAGCGGTGCTCAAGACGTGGCACGACGACCTAAAGAACGGGGAGATCACCGATGCCGGCCTTCGCCAGCGCATCGAAACATATCTCGATCAGAACTACGGCGAACGTTGGCTGTCCGACGAAAGGATCGCGAGCCTTGTACAGAACGCGATGCTGCATCTCGACGGCAGGAGATATCGGCTGATCGCCTGGGTCATAATGCCGAACCACGTTCATATCCTTATCCAGACGCTGCCCGGATATTCTGTTTCCGAGATCATGCACTCTCTGAAATCGTACACGTCGCACGAAGCGAACAAGGTACTAGGTCGC
>JAJNPX010000231.1 GCA_021155145.1 Acidisarcina sp.
GATCCCGTCGTCGAGCGTCATCGGCCGGAGAGGAAATGTATCTTTATCAAAGAACTGAAGTGTCTCGGTCGGCAGCGACATCTCGACCATCTTGCCCATCCGAAATCCGAGCAAGATCCCCTGCTTCACCCACGCGTTCGCGTGCCATTTGCCGTCGGCATCCTTCTCCGCCGAGCGGATCTCACCGCGTCGAAGTGAGGATTTGAATTCTTCGTAAGTCTCGCGATCTGCCGAGTCGAATTCGGTCTTGGCGAAGAGGGATTCGATTTTCTGTTGGAGTGACATTCAAGTTGGATCTTAAGCCCTTGCTCACGCGCGGGCTTCTGCAACTAAGGCTTCTGTGATCGATTGTATTTCTTCAACGCTTCCTGCAGGCGGTCGTGCGGGAGGGCGTAGATCGTATTGCCTTTGTACCCGGTCATCGTTTCGGCGGCGACGAGGGCATTTATTATCGCCTCTTCGGTTGCCTGGGCAGTGGCCCAAAAAAGCATATTGATGCGTTCGTTCGGCAGCATATCGATCTTTGCGATGCCATCGTTCTTCCCGATTTCGGCAGCGTTCGCCGTGGAGAATGCGATAAAGATATCACCGGACGAATTCTCTCCGCGTCCCCCGACGCGTCCTACGCCGAGCGAGATGCGCTGTGCGATCCGCTTAAGCTGATGCGGCAGCAGCGGAGCGTCCGTTGCTAGTACGACAATGATCGACCCCGCTCCTTCTTCCTGATTCTTATGGGTCGAAGCCATTCCGCCCTCGCCCCGCTTCATTTGAAGATCGGTGATCTCGCGGCCGACCGGAACCCCGGCGACCGTGAACAACTGTCTCAAACCATAATTAGCCTGAACGAGCACGCCGACCGTGTAACCGCCAAACCGCGCTTCGAGAACTCGTGATGCAGTGCCGGTCCCTGCCTTGAATCCGTGGGCGACCATTCCTGTTCCCCCGCCGACATTGCCCTCGGCGATCGAGCCGGTTTTTGCGGAATCCAGCGCCGAGAAAACGTGCTCCTTCTTAACGTGAAAGCCGTTGATGTCGTTGAGCGTGCCGTCATACGTTTCGGCTACCACAGGCAGCGAGAAATCGCCCGAGTAACCATCGCCCGGAAATTTTTTCGTTCCCCATTCGATCACGGCGTCGCGCACGATGCCAACGCTATGCGTGTTCGTGATCAGGATCGGCGAACCAAGCCCGCCCGATTCTTCGATCCAAGTCGTTCCGGTCATCTCTCCGTTTCCGTTCAGCGTGTGCCAGGCGGCGAAGAGGCGTCCGGCGAAATTCTTTCCTTGCGGCAGGATCGCCGTCACGCCGGTTCGGACAGCTTTATCGCCTTCGCCCGAGATCAGTGTCGTGTAGCCGACCTCGACGCCCTTTACATCCGTGATCGCGTTGTTCACTCCGGCCGTCCCGTCGAATGGTACGCCGAGGTCGCGCGCACGAGGTTTCAGTTGCGCGAACGCCATCGAAGAAAGTACTAAGAGAACGAAGGTCGTGAGTGTTCTTTTCATTGCTAGTTGTCTGAATCCGGACCGGGTATTTCTCGCCTCAGCCTAGCTTTCAACTGGTAAGCAAGCTCACCCATACCCAGCATCAGTACCACATTCAGTGGTAGCCAAAGTAAGATGTAGATGTCGTGAGACTTCTCGAAGTAATGCTGTCGTGGATGCGACCGATGCCAATGATTTAAATAGTAGTGCGTCACGACATTGACCGCCAAAAAGACTGTAACTGATAAGAAATAAAATAGAGCCCTCGGCAGGGTGTTTTTCCTGGCTAGTTGGACCGAAGTCACTGTCAAAGAACCTAACCAGAACAGTGCCACAACTCCAAACGTTAAAATACGAATCGAATACAAAAGGAAATCCGAATTGTCCGAGCCTGAAAGAGGATTCATTTTCTCTTATTCAGTCATCTATCTCCACACAACTCCTATCCGTGTGATCGAACCGACTTCGCGACAAGTCCGATCCCGCCGACAAGAAGCACGAGCATAATGATGGTGTTGAATAGGCTCGTGGGCTGAAAATAGATCTGAAGATTCATAATTATACCTGCAAGAATGATCACCGCACCGACAAAAACGAGCAGCCAGCCGATCACCGACCTGCCGTTAAAGAATACAATGCCGATGCCGAAGATCAGAGGCACGAGCGACAGGCCGAAAGCGTTGTAACCGCCCCAATTCCAGAATCCGCTCGTGACGATGACGCGGCTGATGAGCATATATCCGCCCGCGACCGCCATTGCGAGCCCGATCAGAAATTCCCAAAGCCCGCCCGGCGTGCCGCCGACATTTTTCAGATCTTCCATTTCCATCGCGTTCTACCTTAGTACGAGAGCTCCCGACTGGACGTTCGCGTCGAGCACCTTTACCACGTCATCCAGCGTTACCGTTCCGTAAAAGAACTTTCCGGCCGCCATCGACTCGGCCTTCACGGCCTTGTAAATATCGTAGTAGCTCCGCTTGCCGTCAACGAAGCTCATCGTTTCGCCGCGCATCAATGAATGCAGGCCCGAGGGCACGGCGCGTCGCTTTGAAAAATATTCATCCAGCGATGCAATGTTTGCCGGGACCTTTTTCGATGCCGCCGTTTCTGCCGCCGTCATTGTGAGCGTTGGGGCCTTTCCGTAGCGGTTCTGATAGAACGCGGAAAGTTCGGCCAGCAATTGTTTTTCGCGGCTGTCCACCGATGCGAGAAAGGTATCGATCGTCTTGTTTGCCGCCGCGTCGCTTCCGGCGACCACCCGCATTGAATTCAATGCCCGGCGCTCACGCAGGCTTCCCTGCTCGATCATCATATGTGCGTCCGGCCAATTATCGCCCTGGTTCAAGATCTGCAGAGCGGC
>JAJNPX010000235.1 GCA_021155145.1 Acidisarcina sp.
CTGGCACTAACGCTGATACTCATAAAAGCCCTTGCCCGACTTTCTCCCAAGCCAGCCAGCATCGACGTACTTCTTGAGCAAGGGGCACGGCCGATACTTGGGGTCGCCGAGGCCCTCGTGGAGCACATTCAGGATGGCGAGACAAACGTCGAGGCCGATGAAATCCGCAAGAGTCAACGGCCCCATCGGATGATTCATTCCGAGCTTCATTATCTCGTCGATCGATTCTTTGGTCGCGACGCCCTCGTGCAGGGCAAAGACGGCTTCGTTGATCATCGGCATAAGAACCCGATTCGAGACGAAACCCGGTGAATCGTTGCACTCGACCGGCACTTTGCCAAGCTTTTCGGACAGCTCCTTAACGCGAGAGTAGGTCTCGTCCGATGTCGCGATGCCGCGTATCACCTCGACCAGCTTCATCAACGGGACCGGGTTGAAAAAGTGCATACCGATCACATTTTCCGGCCGTTTTGTGGCAGCGGCTATCTTGGTAATGGATATCGAGGAGGTATTGGACGAGAGGATGGTCTCGGGAGGGCAGATCTTGTCGAGTTTCTCAAATATCGACCTCTTGACATCGAAATTCTCGGTCGCGGCTTCGACGACCAGCGAGGAGTCTTTCAGCTCGTCGAGGCTTGTTGTTGTCGCGATGCGGCCGAGGATCTCGTCCCTCTCGACCTCGGTCAATGTCTCTTTCTTAACGAAGCGGTCCAGGCTTTTTGATACATTCGCCAGCCCACGTTCGACGAGCTCCGGTTCAACGTCGCACATCACGACGGAGAAACCCGCCGTGGCAGCTGTCTGGGCGATCCCGTTCCCCATCGTGCCGGCACCGATCACACCTATAATTTCACTCATTTTATTGGCCTAATGTTTTCCTTGGTAAAGTTTTGAAATGATATTTTCAGAGTAACCAAACTCAATGGGCAAAACAAATGGCGGTCGGGAATAGGACCCCGGCCGCCGGTTTTTGCAGCAGAGTTGACGGACCGTCCTATTGCCAGCTATTGGGCGGCGGGGGCATCGAAAAATTGCTGCCGCGCGGATCGGCGGCCAGGTAAAGTGCTTTCCCCTGATCACCAAAGAAGAACCAGAGCGTATACACACCGAGGGCCGTTCCGAGCGGAAAACTGAGGAGCGAGAGACAGCCGACCACGATCCCGAGTGTTCGGCCGATCGGTTGGATTTTTCGCATTTTGGTCGCAGCAAATATATCGATTGCGGCAAATACAAGCAGCAGTGCGCCGAGAACGATGCCGAGGACCAGGAATATCCCGCCCATCATCTGCTCTTCATCTCGCTGGGCGGCGGCGAGCATAGCGGTTCCGACGACCCCATAGATAATGCCGAGGGCCAACCCGCCGAGAGCCTGCAAGCCTCCCTGAACGTAGAAAAAAATGCTGATCAGTCGATTGTGTTCGATCGGTGTCATTGGCGAGTCCTCCCAAAGGATATAATTCCCGACGCTCGTATAGACAGAGATACGCCGGGAATTATTTGCAGGTTGCAGAATTCGTCAGTCGCGTTCGACCGCCATCGCAACGGAATTTCCACCGCCGAGGCAGAGGCCCGCGACGCCTTTCTTGGCCCCGCGGCGCTTCATCTCGTAGAGCAGGGTCGTAAGGATACGCGAACCGGAATTCCCGATCGCGTGCCCCATGGCCACGGCCCCGCCGTTGACGTTCACGAGGTCAGGGTTTATGCCCAATTCCTTCATTACGCCGAGGGCCTGCACGGAGAAAGCCTCATTCAGTTCAAAAAGTTCCACGTCGTCGAGCGACCAGCCGGCCTTGGCCACTGCCCGCCGCATACCTTCGACCGGCGCCAGCATAATGAATTTGGGCTCGATCCCGGAGACGGCGTAAGAAACAATGCGGCCGAGAGGTTCGATGCCCAACTCAGCGGCCCGATGCTTTGAGGTCACCACCACCGCCGACGCCCCGTCATTGACGCCCGGTGCATTGCCTGCGGTCACCGTTCCCCCGTCCTTCTTGAACGCCGGCCTGAGTTTTCCGAGAGCGTCAATGGTCGTATCGGGACGGACCGGCTCATCGTGATCGAGGATCAACGGCTCTCCCTTTTTCTGCGGGATCTCGATCGAGATCATCTCATCCTGAAACTTTCCGGCGGCTTGAGCCTCCGTGGCCTTGCGGTGCGAGTTGTAGGCAAATTCGTCCTGGGTCTCGCGCGTTATCTGATGTTTTTCGGCCACGACCTCGCCGGTGTTGCCCATATGCCAGTTCTCGAAAGGGCACCAGAGTCCGTCGTGTATCATCAGGTCGGTCACGGTCTGGTTTCCCATCCGGTATCCGTCGCGTGCCCCCGGCATGGCATATGGAATATTCGACATTGATTCCATTCCGCCGGCCACGACAAACTCGGCATCGCCAAGCCTGATCGATTGCGAGGCAAGGGCGACCGCTCGAAGCCCGGAACCGCATACCATATTGACGGTGAGTGCCGAAACTTCAGGCGGAAGGCCGGCCTTGAGTGCGGCTTGACGGGCCGGTGCCTGGCCGAGCCCGGCCTGAACGACGCATCCCATGATCACCTCGTCCACCTTCGCCGGATCGATCCCGGCTCGTTTCACTGCCTCTTTGATCGCGATGGCCCCGAGTTCGGGGGCGGTGAATCCCTTTAACGCGCCCTGAAATTTCCCGGTCGGCGTACGTACCGCGCTTATAATTACTGCTTCTTGAGTGTCTGCCATATATTTAGTCCCCGATAGATATGATCCCGATGCTCCTTTGAAATAGACAGATTAACATAATGAGCGGGCTCGACTCTATCCGCCGGAAAAGCGTTCGAAGGCCTCGCGTTCGAGATGTTCGCGATGGTCCGGATGGGCTATCTCGATCAGAGCCCTGGCCCGCTGCTGGAGGTTTCGGCCGTAGAGGTTCGCAACTCCAAATTCGGTCACTATGTAATGAACGTGGGCTCGTGTCGTCACCACGCCCGCCCCCGGCTTGAGAAAGGAAACTATCTTACTTTCGCCCTTCGCGGTTTGCGATGGAAGGGCGATGATAGGTTTGCCGCCCTCGGAAAGCGATGCTCCGCGGATGAAATCCATCTGGCCGCCGACCCCGGAGTAGAGGCGCGTACCGATCGAGTCGGCACAAACCTGGCCGGTCAGATCCACCTCGATAGCGCTGTTGATGGCCGTCACCTTGGGATTTCGGCGGATTACCCCGCTGTCGTTCACATAGCCGATGTCCAGCATCAGCACCTGCGGATTATCATGAACGAAATCGTATAGCCGCTGCGTGCCCATCACGAACCCGGCGACGATCTTACCGGGGTGCTTTAGCTTTTTTCGTCCGGTCACGATCCCCTTTTCCACGAGATCGATCAAACCGTCCGAGAACATCTCGGTGTGCACGCCCAGGTCCTTATGCCCATCGAGCGATGTGAGAACGGCATTCGGGATCGACCCGATACCCATCTGGAGCGTCGCACCGTCCTCGATTAGCCCGGCTATGTGACGGCCGATCGCACGGTCGGTCTCCGAAAGCTTTGGCGGATACACCTGCGGCAGCGGTACGTCGATGTCCACCATCACGTCGATATCGTCGATGTGCACGAGTGCATCGCCATGTGTTCTAGGCATTCGCGGGTTGACCTGAGCGATCACGGTCTTTGCACATTCGACGGCGGAGCTTGCGATGTCCACCGAAACGCCGAGCGAGCAGAAACCGTGAGAATCGGGCGGCGAGACGTGGACGAGTGCGATATCGAGCGGAAGAACCTTCTTTCGGAATAACGCAGGGATCTCAGAAAGAAACACCGGAATGTAGTCGCCGTCGCCACGATTGACGGCATCTCGAACGTTGCCCCCGACGAAAAAGGCGTTCACCCGGAAATTTTCGGCGAATTCTGGGGCAGCATAAGGTGCCGCACCCTCGGTATGAAGGTGGACGATCTCGACATCGCGAAGCTCGGATGCCCGAGCGACCAGCGCGTCGATGAGGACGTGTGGTGCCGCCGCTACGCCGTGCACAAAGACGCGATCGCCGGAACTGACCCGTGAGACCGCGTCATGTGCGCTCGCGTCTTGCGAT
>JAJNPX010000237.1 GCA_021155145.1 Acidisarcina sp.
CGTGCAAAATGTACGGTTGATTCCACGCCGTCCGCCGAGGTCACGAAATCGGCCTGATACGCCGCAGGCTCGCGCGTCTCGAACGGGACGACGCTCTTTGGCTGAGAGATCACGGGCGGCGGGTCGTCAGACCGCTCGCCGCTTCCGAACAACCCGCAGCCGGCAACGCCTAAGATCAGTAGTAAATATGCTGTAACCTCAGCGAGGCGATTTGACAAAAACATCGAAAGAAATGGAAGTTTATCATAAAGGTTCGGGAACGATTTGGATCGAAGATGAGTTTGAGACGATGGCAGGCCAAGTATTTGATGGGAGGAGCGTTGATCCTGCCGATAGCGCCCCTTCTGCTGGTCCAGGGCCAGATCACTCGATGGAAGGTCGGCCTGCTTCCCGAGGCGGAAGGAGCGACGGGCCTCGCCGGCGAACCCGGTGCGGATGAGTCGAAATTGCTCGTCCTCGGCGAATCGACCGTTGCCGGCCTCGGCGCAAGGACGCATGAGAAGGCGCTCGGCGGCCAGTTCGCACTCAATCTGAGTAAGCGGGTCGGCCGCCCGGTTCGCTGGACCGTAGTCGGGAAAAATGGTGTGACGGCCCGCCGCGCGCTCGATGAACTCTGGCCGCTCGTCCCCGACGAAACTTTCGATCACGTTCTGCTCGGTATCGGCGGCAACGACGTGATGAAGCTCAGCAGCCCGATAAAGTGGCGGCGCGACATGATCGAACTGATCGGCACGGTGCGGTCCGCAAATCCCGACGCCGTCATCTTTATATCCAACTGCCCGATGATCGGATATTCGCCCGTCCTTCCGCCGCCGATCAAGGAGATCCTCTGGGAACTTTCTCAGATGCATGACGCAAACATCAGGGAATTTACCGCCCCGATGGACCGTGTCTTCTATTACCCGCAGCCGGCGGACGTAGATTTCGAGGGCTTTTTTGCCGACGGGATCCATCCTTCGGAAAAGGGATATGCCGATTGGGCGGCGGCAATGGTCAAGTACTTTGACGAGCATTTCGAATGGTAGATGCATCTGCGGAACTCATCGATCTTTTGCGGTCGCACATCGAGTGGCTTGCCCTTTATGAGAACGGGAGAACTTTTCCGCTTCTGAGGGACGAGATCGATGTCGAGGCCGCGGGTGAAAAACTGTTCCTGTCATTGCCCGCCGAAAAGGGATTCAGAAGCTGGCGGATCACACATTTTAGCGTCGAGGGCGGCTCGGCCACGCTTAGCGTGTCGGGCCGATTCGGCGCCGGTGCGGAAACGCTTCGGCTCGTCCCAAGGACCTCGGCCGCAGAGCTTGCGATGGAGGTCGAGCTTGCACGGCTTTCGAGGGCGAACGAGATCGCCCGGACGATCGTTGACAGCTTTCCGACGTTTCGCATCGTACGCGTCGCGTTGAACGAGCGAAACGGCCGGATCGCGAATATCATTATCGGCTCGGCCGGCAGCGCCCAGACCGGCGTCATCGCCGACGTGACCAACTCGCTCAGAGCCGAAACGCTGATGGCAACGGCGTTCCTATGGCGTGACCGCCTGAACGAGCGGCGAAAACGGCCGATCGAACACATTTGGATCGCAGCCGAGAAGAAGCAGGCGAGGGCATTGCGTCGGCTTCACGCCTTGCTTGCACGGCCGGCGAGGTCCTGCGTATCGATCATGGAGATGGCCGGCACAGGTGTGACCGCGCTCGACGAGTGGACGATCTCATCGCTCTGGCGCGAAAGGCCGAAAAGGCTTTCGATCCCATCCGAGGTGCCGAGGTCGAAGACGGTCCCTCGCGTCATCGACCTGGAACCGGCCAAGATCGACGTCGTACATTCAAAGAACGCCGAAACACTTAGATTTCGCGGCCTGCCCTTCGCACGTGTCCGAACGCTTATGGGCAAGGAGCAAGCGTGGTTCGGTGTCGGCAAAAGCCGCCGGCCATTGGTTCCCGACAGCCGGAACGACCTTGTCGAATTGATCCGCGAGGTCTCGGCGTTTCGCCGTCACGACACGCCGAATCCCCGCCACGCCTTCTATCGGGCCTCGCCCGAACTTTGGCTCGAGTCGATCCTGAAACGCGATATCTCGCGCCTCGACGCGAACCTCATCCTGTCGCCCGTGTACAACCAGTTTCGGTCGTCGTCCGACAAGATCGACCTGCTGGCGATCAGAAAGGACGGCCGTCTCGTGATCATCGAACTAAAGGCCGCACCCGACCGCGAAATGGTATTTCAGGCGGCCGATTACTGGCGAAAGCTCGAACTGCAGCGGCGAAAGGGCATCCTCGCAAAGGCGAGGCTCTTTGGCGAGCTTGAGATCAGGGATGCACCGGCGCTCGTCTATGCGGTCGCCCCGGCCCTCTCCTTTCATCAAAGGTTCGAGTATTTTGCACGCAAGATCGCACCCGAGATCGAGCTCTGGCGGTTCGAACTTCACGAGGACTGGCGCCGGGAGATCAACGTCGTAGGCCGTGTGAGGTACGCCAACTGATGATGCCATTCTTGACGTACCGCCCGAGCAGGCCCTATTATTTGAGATTCCACGCCGGAGTGGCGAAATTGGTATACGCACCAGACTCAAAATCTGGCGGGAGCAATCCCATGTCGGTTCGAGTCCGACCTCCGGCACCAAATAACTCAGCCTGATCGCAGTGAACAGGGGTCATCCGCTCGGACGGGATA
>JAJNPX010000275.1 GCA_021155145.1 Acidisarcina sp.
TGAGTCCTGATATCGCCATTGCTGACGCGCGGGGCCTGCGCATATGACGAATTCGACCGGCCGAGATCTTTTGGAATTGCACTAGGCGATCTTCCGTTTTCTGAACCCGACAAAGGTCAGGACGGCGCCGAGCATTACGCCGACAAATCCGACGACGCCCACGCCGGAAAAGATCATCCCGTAGAACCGATAGGAGTCTTTCATTCGCCCGCAGGAGTTGCTCGACTCCTGAGCCGACTGGATGGCCAGGTCGGCTGCAAACTTTGTGGATTCCTCGTCTGCGGTTCCCTTGGCCGCCTGATGCCGCTTGACCGCCGTATCTGCTTTCTTCAGATTCTCCTCGGCCATTCTGCAGACCAGGTCCTCCGGCGGAAATACGAAGTTCATTACGGCCCCGCCAACCCCGACCACGAGCAGCAGCAAGCTGCCGAGAAGTACAATTATCCCAAAGATCTTTAGCATCGATAGTCTCCTGACCAGTGAGTGCAGAATTCTGAAAGGCTGCTAAGCGTACCACACTCTCCATAAACACACACGAAAAACCCGCGAATCGCTCCGCGGGCCTTTATTTTGTGGAACGCGGACATTCCTGTCCGCAGTCGGCTGATTATCGGGCGGACAAGTTCGATCTCGTTCAGCACGAGGCCGGGCGACTTGCCACAGGCTTTTTGTTAGCCGTTTTAGATGTGTGCTCTGACTGGACGAAATTATTGCTTGTCGGGGTAATGTGTGCCGGAGAGTTTTGCGTTTATCCATTGATTGAGCGAGATGCCTTCACGTTCGGCCTCGAGGGATAGCCGGCGGTGAAGTTGCTTTGGCATACGCAGGTTTAGTTTTCCGCTAAAACTTTGTTTGCTGATTGGCTCGGGGATCTTTTCGCCCGATTCGAGCAGTTCGTCCAGGACGAGTTCGACCACCTTGCGAACTTCCCTTAAGGCTTTTTCCTGAGTCGCTCCATGCGCGGCTAGCGATCGAAACTCCGCTACACGACCGATAAATGCTTCGTCTTCCTCGGACCAAATTACCGTGTATGCGTAATCTTCTGCCCGCGGGGTTCGAACTGTTGACGCCAACTTAACATTTACTGCTGCCATACTGCTTTCCTCACTACTTGCCTTTCGATGCGGCCGTCTTTCTCGATTCCATTTCGAGCAGCTTCTTTAATGCGGCCACAACTTGATCGACCTGGTAAGGCTTTGCCTTATTTCCATCCTTCTGGAGATTGATCCGCGGATCACCGGGCCACGGTGTCTTGAAAATGTGGTGGCTACCCTTCGTCCGCTCGTCGCCGAACCGTCCACGGCAGATCTTGACCAGCTCGGCGAAACGAATGTTTGTCCGGCTGTTCTCCAACTCTTCGATCTGTTCAGCCAGAGTCATGCATGATCGCCATCTAGATGGTACTACTGGCGGTACTATAACGTCAATAGAGTATGATCGGGTTGTAACGAAAAAAACCCGCGAATCGCTCCGCGGGCCTTATTTTGTGGAACGCGGACATTCCTGTCCGCAATCGGTTGTTTATCGGGCGGACAAGAATGTCCGCGTTCCGTTATTCGGCCATTGCCATTTCTTTCGGCCTTTCTTTCTTTTCGCGTTTGATGCCGCCGATCTGGACGAGGGATTCGCCCTTGATCTGGTTCTTCTCAAGGACCATCTGGTTATAGAGCTTACGCATCATCTGCATTTCTTCGGCTGCGGTCTTCGGCCCTTCCATCTGCGGTTTGTTCGGACGTGCAAGGTCGATCTCGTTCAGAACGAGGCCGTGAGACTTGTCTGCAAGCTCGACTTCCTTGCCGCGGGCGAACACCTCGTGGCGGCCGTGGTCTTTGTACCACTGAGCGACGGTCGCGTTCTGGTGCATATGCTCGATGATGTTACGCCAGCCGATGCCCGTGTTGTATGCACAGAAGGAAATTTCGCCTTCCTGCGTACCGTACGGGATGATGCACATCTCGGTACGTCGGAAATCGTAGTTGAAAAGGTCCTGGAACCACATTCCCGCAATGAACAGGAAGTTCCAAGGGTCCTGACGACGCTTTTCGATGTCCTCGATCGTGCGGTCCGGCCCTACTTTGCCGTAGTCTTTGCCCGACAGGCCGAACGACTTGTCGAACTTCATCAGGATGCCTTTCAGCGTCAGGCTGTTCGGCGCACCGTACGGGTTGTAGTTCTTCAAAAGGGCGAGGCCCATCATTAAGTTGGAGAACCATTTGCCGCGGTTGGTATCGGTGATGTGCTGCATATCGGTCACGAGGCCCTGAATGTTCAGGAACTGCGGGACCGGAGCCATCTCTTTCGTATCCTTATTGACCATCACAGCCGTGCCGACGCCGCAATTCGGGTGGCAGCCGCACGAGACCTGTCCCCATTCTGCCTCCGGCCCGTGGACGACGTCAGCGAAATCGGCGAATGCTCCCATCAGCGAAAGCGGGAACCAGTCACGCGTCGGCTCGGTGATGCCGACCTGTCCTTTCACGTCGTGTGCAAGGTGAGCGAGCGTGTAACGCTGCTGCAGGCGACGCTGCTCGGTGATGTGTTCATCGCGGCCCGTGAACGACACCGGCTGGAATGCGATGAACGAGATCTTCTTGGGATTCTCAAGAGCGAACCGGATGATCGTTCCGACCTGGTCGTTATTAATACCGTTGACGAGCGTTGTAACGAGAATGATATCGACGCCCGCTTCGTGAAGGTTGTTGATCGCACGGAGCTTTACATCGAACAAGTTGCCGATCTGGCGGTGCGAGTTCGCATCGTTTCCGATGCCGTCGAACTGCAGATATACGAACCGAAGACCGGCCTCGGCCGCTTCGCGGCAAAATTCCTTTGACTTGGCGAACTCGATACCGTTGGTCGCTGCCTGGACCGAGTTGTATCCGACCTTGCGTGCGTATCGGACGGCATCAAGAAAGTAAGGCGACAACGTCGGCTCACCGCCGGAGTACTGCACAGACATCTGCCGACGCGGCTTGATCTGGATGGCGTTGTCGAGGATCTCCTTTACGTCTTCCATCGACAGTTCGTGAACGAAGCCGACCTGGTTCGCGTCCATAAAGCATGGGTCGCACATCATGTTGCAGCGGTTCGTCAGATCGACCGTCAACACGGCACCGCGGCCGTATTTGATCGTCGAAGTGCCGTGGTTATGAAGCTTTTCGTCATTGTGCGCCTGCTGGTCGCGGCCCGGGAAGAGCGATTCGATGTGCTGAAGAAACTTCGAGTCCATCGCCATCAGGTCTTCGAAGTGCCCGTGCTCCGGGCAATCCTTGATCATCCACACCTCGCCGTCACGCTCGATGATCTGTGCCTTGATCTCACCGACCTTTTCATTGATGAGCGTCGAAACGTCGCGGTCGCCATTTATGATCGCCTCGCGTGCTTCGATGACACAGTTCGGGCAGAGCGAATCGGTCTGACGCGGGAAACCCAGCGTAGGCTTCGTCTTCTGCCACGATTTCAGGATCGGCTTGTCCGACCATTTTGGAATGAACGATTCATTCGGCTTGAACTGATTGACGGAGCGTATCGCATTGAACGCTCCAGCGGCGATGTAAGTAAGTCCCTTTTCCAG
>JAJNPX010000279.1 GCA_021155145.1 Acidisarcina sp.
GTTGTCATAGATGTACTGCGGCGTGTCGTGAAAGTCGATGAGTATCTCGGTATCGCCGTTGGGCAGGAAACGGTCCACTGTGTGAGCGTGCTCGACACGTTCAAAGTAGATGAATGCATCGATGAACTGGTCTAGCGGGTAGGCAGGAATGTGAACCTTGTAGATCATTACCAGTGCCGCTGAATAATAGTCCCAAACGGCCGGCCACTCCAAATCATTATTTGAGGTCCGATTCCTCGATCTTTGTGATCTTTTCTACGCGGCGTTCGTGCCGGCCGCCTTCAAAATCCGATCCAAAGAAGGACCTGACGATCTCTGCCGAAGCTTCTTCGCCGACGAACCGTGCGGGCAGCGACAGTACATTTGCGTCATTATGCTGACGTGCCAGTGCCGCGATCTCGGGCGACCACGCGACAGCGGCACGCACGCCTTTGACCTTGTTGGCGGCGATCGCCATTCCCGTCCCCGATCCGCAAACGAGCAGGCCCTGTTCGTACTTGCCGCTCGAAACACCTTCCGCGACCTTTTGGGCGTAATCCGGATAATCGACACTCTCGGGCGAGCTTGTGCCCATATCGTCGTATTCTATGCCTAGCTCGTCAAGCGTTCTCTTGATCTTTTCTTTCTCTTCGAACCCGGCATGGTCGGCCCCAAGTGCAATTTTCTTGACCATAATGATGAATATTAGCGTGTAACCGGTATCGTTGCCACTCTCGCACACGGTTGGCCATGTGTCGCCCGCGCCCGAATTTGATTGTTCCGTGTCTGTTTACAAACTATAATCGAACCCTGACCGTGCTCTGGATGAAGAAACCGATTTTTCCAATTTTGTGCCTTGCTCTCCTGTTTTCAGGTGCCGCCCGCGCCCAGGATTTCCTTCCGGAGTTGGTAAAGCGTGTAAAACCCTCGGCCGTGGCTATCGAGACGTTCAACACCCGCGGCGAGACCTTGTCGCGCGGCAGCGGCTTTTTCGTCGATGTGAATCGCGTGATCACGAATCGCCACGTCATCGAGCGGTCGAGCCGCGTGATGGTCACCCTGATGGATGGCAGAAAGTATGTCGCAAAGGGCGTACTTGCGGTTGATGGCGAGGGCGATCTCGCTCTGCTTCAGGTCGATGTCCCGCCCGGATCGGCGTTCCCGCTTCCGATATCGGGCCGGGTTCCCCAGGAGGGCGAATCGATAGTTGTCATTGGAAATCCTTTCGGGCTCGAGGGCAGCGTGTCTGACGGCATAGTGTCGGCGGTCCGCGAGATCTCCGGTTACGGAAAGATAATCCAGATCACGGCTCCGATAAGTCCGGGTTCGTCCGGTTCGCCCGTCGTGAACATGTACGGTCAGGTCGTCGGGGTTGCCACGCTGCAGGCGGCCGAGGGTCAAAGCCTGAACTTTGCCGTACCGGCGGAGCGGATCTCACAATTGAAGGTCAGTCAGCTCCAGACGGTCTCGGCCCTCTCGGCAGATACACAGAAGAACAAGCGTGCAAATGCCGAACGGTCGTATTCGCAGGGTGTAGCGATGCTCTCGACCGACGATTTTGCGCGGGCCCTGCCCTTTTTCGAACGTGCCGTCGAGCTCGACCCCAGCTACGCCGAGGCGTGGTATCAGGCCGGCTTTGCATACGGTTTCCTGGGCCGCCATCAGGATGCCCTCAGGGCGTCGAAACAGGCGGCGAAACTGCGGCCCGACTGGCCGGAGACCTATGTGAATATCGGCGCGTCGAGCTATGCCCTGGGCGAATTCAAAGACGCGGCGGATGCCTATCGGACGGCGACGAAGCTCGATGATGACAATCCCGACACCCAATACGCTTACGGTCTCGCACTGAACCGGCTGAATAAGTCGGATGAAGAGATCCTTGCATACCGCCGTGCCCTCGCTCTGAAACCCGATCACGTGGGCTCGCTCGAGCGGCTCGGCCAGGCATACTTCAAGAAGCGCCGCTGGGTCGATGCTATCAATGTCTTTGATCAGCTCCAGATCTATAAGCCGGACGCCCGGACGTTTAATATGGTCGGCGAGGCATATTATGAAGTAGGACGCCTCGAAGATGCGCAGGCCGCCTTTAACAACGCGCTTGGCTACGATGCCGACCTTGAACAGGCCCGCTATAACCTCGGCAGGACCTTTCTCAAACTCAAAAAGCCCGAGATGGCCCAGGTCCAGTACGAGATACTCCGCAACGCAAAGAGCGATTGGGCTGACCGGCTCCTCGCCCTTATGAACCCGTAGCCCGATCTTAAGTGAAAGTTTGCGGAACCCCATCCTCCGATGCTTCGTTATCAGAGACGGAGTTCAACAATATGAAATTCGACCTTGAGCGCTCTATCGAGGTTTTGTCTGCTACGCCGAAGGCGGTGCGGGCTTTGCTCGTCGATCTGTCGGAAGAGTGGACGGCGAGTAAAGGAGACCGTGACAACTGGGAGCCGTACGACATCATCGGCCATTACATCTACGCCGAAGAGGCCGATTGGATACCGCGTGCCAAGGTAATACTCGCCCAGGCTGACGGACGTGTGTTCCCGCCATTCGATAGGTACGGTCAGTTTGAGAGGCCGCCGGGCAAGTCCCTTTCGGCCCTTCTTGATGAGTTTGCCCGGGTCCGGGCCGAAAACATTGAAATGCTGCGTTCGTGGGAATTGGTCGATGAAGAACTCGAACTCCGAGGGGTTCATCCCGAATTCGGCGAGGTGACACTTCGTGAACTGATCGCGACATGGGTCGTCCACGACCTTACGCACATACGCCAGATCGCGACCGTAATGGCAAAGCGTTACGAAGACGCGGTCGGCCCCTGGAAAGAATATTTAGGGATACTCAATTGATCTCGGCCACTTGCGGTTGATCAAACTTGCCGAAAAGCCGGCTCCGAAGCCATTGTCGATGTTGACGACGGTCACGTTCGAGGCGCACGAGTTGAGCATGCCGAGCAGGGCCGCTACACCCCCGAACGAAGCCCCATAGCCGATGCTGGTCGGAACTGCGATCACCGGCACGCTAACCAGGCCGCCTACGACACTGGGCAGAGCGCCTTCCATCCCGGCGACAACTATGACGACGCGAGAGTTTTGCAGACGTTCGCGTTCGGCAAGTATGCGGTGGACGCCCGCGACGCCTGCATCCCAGATCCGCTGCACGCGATTTCCCATCGCCTCGGCCGTAAGAGCGGCCTCCTCGGCGACGGGGATGTCGCTGGTCCCGGCGGTGCAGACGGTGATCTCGCCCACGCCGAGATCCTCCGTTTCACGCCTCACCCGGATCAACTTGGCAGATTCGTGCCATTCCGCATCGGTGTAGATATTTCGGATATCGCCGAACACATCGAGATCGGTCCTCGTGATCAGCACATTCGGAGATCGTGAGATCAGCTTCTCGAATATGCCGCAGATCTGTGCCGACGTTTTGCCCTGGCCAAAGATCACCTCGGGAAAGCCCTGGCGTGCCGCCCGGCCGTGGTCGACGCGGGCGTAGCCGATGTCCTCGAACGAGAGGTTCTTTAGCTTCAGAATGGCTTCGTCATCGCCGATGCGGCCATCGCGAACGCCGTTGAGGATGTCCTGGATATCTGAGGGATTCATTGAACGGATAGAGTACCAAATGCAATAGCCCGAGCGTTAGGTGATAGACCCAAGGTGAGTGCGTCGTCCTTGCATAGCCACGCTGCGTCGGGTTGCCCTTACGGGGACCGCTGGGACGCGCCGGCCTGCGCAGGCGTGGGTGTATCGCCCTTGCTCACGCGCGGGCTTGTGCATTTGAAGTCCTTGCTCACGCGCGGGTTGTGCAAATAGAAAAAAGGCGGGGAAACCGTTCCCCGCTGAGGATAGTTGAAGAAGAGTACTACTTGAAGAGATGTGTTGAACGAATTACTAGATGAAAAGGCCTATGTACTTATACAGGGACGAGACCTTTATAAAGATCTCAGCGAATGCCGCGGTGCCCGCCATGTCCGCCGCTTTCCCGATGATGCATTCGATGATGTTCATGTCTCGCCCCTCCTTCCGATAATATTAATCCCTTTGCCCGTACCGTCTATTCCCGTGCCGGTGAAGAAGATCTTGCCCCGACACTATCTAACGCGTCGAATCCCATCGATACGTATCAGACGAATACCCTGCTTTCATTAAATTTCGACAGAATATAGAATCTAGATACCACAAATATGGAACTGACCGTCGCGATCACCGGAGCCTCCGGAACCGTCTACGCCCATCGCACGCTTCAGCTTTTGGCCGAGAGCGGAGCGGTTGAGACGATAAACCTGATAATGTCGGGCACGGCCGCGACCGTCGCGCAGATCGAGATGGGCGTGAACCTGAAAGAACCGACGCCCTCGAAGTTGAACGAATGGCTTGGATTCGATGTCAATTCGAAACTGATCAGATACTGGCGGCTCGACAATCTAGCCGCAAAGCCGTCGTCCGGGTCGAATAAACAGGCGGGGATGATGATAATTCCGTGTTCAATGGGTACGCTCGGCGCCGTTGCAAGCGGTGCCGGCACCAATTTGATCCACCGCGCGGCCGACGTCTGTCTAAAAGAAGGCCGCCGGCTTGTCCTGGTTCCGCGCGAAACGCCGTATAACTCGATCCACCTGGAAAATATGCTCAGGCTCTCTCACGCCGGCGCGAGGATATTGCCGGCGAGCCCGGGATTTTATCATCGTCCGACGAGCATCGCGGAACTGGTAGACCATTTGTGCTACCGCATTCTGGATCAGTTCGACATTCCGCATTCGAGCAAGACCAAGTGGACCGGCGACGAAGTTCCAGAGGAGTAGAATGAAGAGGATCCTGTCTCTATCGATCTTCATATCGATCGCGGCCCTTGCGGCCCTCGGCCAGGAGCGCTACGTGCGTCCCAGAGACGAAGCCGCGCAAGACAAAACATTTGTCGCGTTCAGGAACAAACTCATCGCGGCGGCGGACAAACGCGACCTC
>JAJNPX010000292.1 GCA_021155145.1 Acidisarcina sp.
AAGACCATTATCACCAGACCTGTGGATGTGAGCGGTTCGCTCCGCCGCAAGACACCGTAGCCAAGAATGACCAAACCAAAGACCGAAGCGATGACAGGTATGTGATTCAGCGCAAGATGCAGGTAAACCCCGTCCATATAAACTTCCTGGGCCTACATATCGGCCCTACTTTCGCGGAATCTCGGTCGGCAGACCGGCGGCCGTCCAGGCTTCCATTCCGCCGGATACGTTAAAGACCCATGCATATCCGTTCCTTACGAGGATATCCGAGGCCTCCCTGGATCGGCGGCCCGTACGGCAGATCACGTACACGGGTTCATTCCTTTCAAGCCGGTCCAGCTTTCCCGGCAATTCGTCGAGCGGGATATTTATCGCCCTGGCAGCATGGCCGGCGGCATATTCCGCGGGTGTGCGCACATCGACGAATTGGGCATAAGCCTTCTCCGTCCTCGTGACCGCATCTTCCGGTGATATGTCATTGACCTCGGATCTCACCGCATTCTCGGGCGGCGGCGTGTCCAGTTTAGGGGCCTCGCGAGTACACCCGAACGAAAGTGCCAAAATGATCGCGGCCAACAGTGTGTTTACTCTTATCATGTCTCGTTCGGAGCGCGAATTAAATCACGCCCGCCTTTCAACCATCGCGAAAATATCCGCAAAAACTATGCGGCCGAGCTGGGCATTGCGTCTCGGGAACTCAAGAACGCAACTCCCGTTCCTCCGGGTGCCGCCGGTAAACCACCACAAAGCGATCCGCCGGCTCGTCATCGGTATCATCGGGCATCACCTCAAAATATGTCTCCGTCAAGCCGTTCACCTCAAATCGCGAAAGTTCCTCCCTTGATACCGGCCAAGGGACTTTCACGACCTCCTCGTCGTCTCGTCGCCCGCGGGTCACGACCACCAATTCTCCGCCCGGGGCAACGAACGCAGCGATCGAATCCATCACTCGCTCACGCATTTCGATCGGTAATGGCTGGATCGTATATACCTCGAGCACAAGATCGAACGCCCCGAGCCATCCGCGAAACGGCTCGAAAAGGTCCATCACCTCGAACCTGATCTTGCGATCGGCGTGCAGCTTCCGGGCCCACTCGATCGCGGTCGGCGAGATGTCGAAACCCGTCACATCAAAGCCCAGGTCATCCAGATAGATCGCGTCGTCGCCAAGCCCGCAGCCTACCACCAGAGCTTTCCGTCCGCGGCCCTTCAACCCCGACTTTTCCGCAAATGCGCGAAAGAAACGATTGGGTTCCAGGTCGGCCCACGGGATCTTTTCGTTATCACCCGCAGCCTCTTTATAAAGCTCCTCGAACCACCCCAAAGCATCGCCGCGTTCCGCAAACTCGTTTGCAAGCTCCCGCGTACGGGCACGTTTATCAAATCCCTCTTCCATCACTTATCCCCTTTCACCTATCACTTCTCACTTATTCCGGCGGCAAACACGTAAGCACACACCGATCAGTATGGGATGTCCATATCCGTCGGCGCGTCGGCTTCCAACCACGCCGTCCAACCGCCTGCCATCGACCAGACGTTCGTGTAACCCATTTCCTGAAGGTTGTCCGCAGCAAGGGCGGAGCGATAGCCGCCGCCGCAATACAAGATCAGCTCGTTGTCTTTGGCTGGGAATTTCTGCACGATGTCGCGCTCGATCACTCCGCGGCCCATATGGACCGCCCCGCGAGCATGCCCCGCTTCCCATTCGTTGTCCTCACGCACGTCGATCAGCGTCGCCCCGCCTTCGTGCCGCTCGATCGCCTCCGCAACCGAAAGCTCCGTAACCCTCGGCATCACTTCATTTACAAGCTCAAGAAACTCTTTTGAATGATCCATATTCTTCCTGTCCTAGGTTTCTGCGGTTCCGCCCTGAAGTATACAACGAGTGACCCCATCCCAACCGACCAACTCTTTGCGTCCTTAGCGTCTTTGCGTTAATTTCCGTTGGTTTTGACGCAGAGACGCCAGGACCGCGAAGAACCTGCGGAGGCCTCACTAGCGAACAATGCCTCAAACTTCTATAATCATAGTTTCGCTTTTATTTGAAACTTCTAACTTACGAGGGTAAAGCATTGGCAGAACAATTTGACGTCACTATCATCGGTTCCGGGCCCGGCGGCTATGTCGCTGCTGTTCGTGCGGGTCAACTCGGCCTTAAGGTCGCGATCGTGGAGAAGGAAAAGGACGCGAAGCTCGGCGGCACCTGCGGCCTGCGCGGCTGCATCCCGACCAAGGCACTCCTGAACGCGGCGCATCTCTACGACAAAGCGAGCCACTTCGAAAACTTCGGTCTGAAGGTCGAGGGCCTCAGCTACGACTTTCCCGCGGTCCAGAAATACAAGCAGGCTGTCGTCGATAAGAACGCCGCGGGCGTGACCTATCTGATGAAGAAGAACAAGGTCACCGTATTCAACGGCTTTGGCCGCATCGCCGGAAAGGGCAAGGTCGAGGTCGATCTCGCCGACGGTAAGAAGGAAACGATCGACACCAAGAACATCATCATCGCTACCGGCTCGGTCGTGCGACCGATCCCCGGCTTTGAGGTCGATGGCAAACAGGTCGTCAACTCCGACCAGATCCTCGAACTCAACAGCGTTCCCAGATCGATGATCGTTATGGGATCCGGAGCCGTCGGCGTCGAGTTTGCGAGCGTCTATCACCGCTTCGGCTGCGATACGACCGTGGTCGAACTTCTCGACCGCATCGTGCCGATCGAGGACGCCGACGTGTCGAAGGAACTCGCCCGTTCTTTCAAAAAGCAGGGAATCAAATGCGAGACCGGCATCAAGCTGGATAAGCTGGAAAAGAACAAGAAAGGCATCAAGGTATCGGGCAAGAATGCGAAGGGCGAAGATGTCGCCTTCGAAGCCGAAATGCTGCTCGTCGCCGTCGGCCGTATGCCGTATCTCGAAAACCTCGGCCTCGACAAGACGAAGGTCGTCGTCAACCCTCGCGGCACAATCAAGGTCAACGAATACTGCGAGACCGACGAGCCAGGCATCTACGCCATCGGCGACGTCATCGACACCGCTTGGCTCGCTCACCTCGCCTCGAAAGAGGGCATCCTCGTCGTCGAAAAGATCGCCGGAAAAAGGGTGGAGCCGATCAAGCAGAACCTCGTCCCGAACTGCACCTACTGCGACCCCGAGGTCGCCAGCGTTGGCCTTACCGAAGCTAAAGCCAAAGAAGCCGGATATGACGTTAAGGTCGGCAAATTCCCATTCTCGGCCTCAGGCAAGGCACGCATCCTCGGCGAGACGGACGGGTTCGTCAAGATCGTCGCCGAAACGAAGTACGACGAGGTCCTCGGCGTCCACATCATCGGCCCGCACGCCACCGAGCTGCTCGCCGAATGCGTCGTCGCCATGGCCCTCGAAACCACCGCCGACGAACTAGGCCGCGTCATCCACGCCCACCCGACCGTCAGCGAAGCCATAATGGAAGCAGCGGAGGGCGTCCACGATCTGACGATACATATGTAGGACGTTTATGCTGAGGTATCCAATTCCAGGAAGAAACGAAAAGGTCTTATAGGCGTTCAAATCCAAAACGGCCCGATACGAACGCTACAACGTTGACACTAGTGGCTTCCAGAGGGCGATAGGCATTCGCTAGATCAACCAAGATGTTCTGTGGTTATTTTAATGACATCTCGAACTTCATACCCCCGAAACAAGATCAAGATCCTCCTTCTCGAGAACATCTCAGACGCGGCGGTCCGTGAGCTTGAAGCGGCGGGCTACGCGAGTATCCAGCGGATTAACGGAGCGCTTAGCGAAGAACAGTTGATCGGCGCCGTGAAAGGCGTCCACTTGCTCGGCATACGCTCGAAGACCCGGATCACGAAAAACGTTATCGAGGCCGCCGACAAGCTCCTTGCTATCGGTGCATTCTGCATCGGAGTAAATCAGGTCGATCTGAAAGCGGCGACCGAAAAGGGCATCGCCGTTTTCAACGCGCCGTATTCGAACACTCGCTCAGTTGCCGAGCTGATCATCGGCCTGAGCGTTATGCTGATCCGCCGGATCGCCGACAAGAACGCCGCGGCACATCGCGGCGTATGGCTCAAGGAGGCGAAAGGCAGCTTCGAGCTGCGCGGGAAAACGCTGGGGATCATCGGCTATGGCAACATCGGTTCGCAGGTATCCGGCCTGGCCGAGGCGATGGGAATGCACGTGATCTATTACGACATTGCGACCAAACTTCCGCTCGGGAACGCCAAACAGATCGGCGATCTGAAAGAGCTTCTGAATCGGTCGCACATCGTAACGCTGCACGTTCCGTCAGACGCGACAACGCGGAACATGATCAACGCCGAAACGCTCAGGTCGATACGCAAAGGTGCGATCCTTATCAACTATAGCCGCGGTGATGTGGTCGATCTGAGAGCGGTGGGAAAGGCCGTCAGATCGGGAAAGCTTGCCGGTGCCGCGATCGACGTGTTTCCCGAGGAACCCGAAAAGAGCGGTGACCCGTTCGCCTGCGAACTGCAGAATATGCCTAACGTCATCCTGACGCCGCACATCGGTGGTTCGACGGAAGAGGCCCAGGCAAACATCGGCCTCGACGTCACATCGAAGCTGGTCAAATACCTCGATTTCGGCACCAGCGAGGGCTCGCACACGGTGCCGCCCGTATCGCTTCCGCCGCAAGCCGGCACTCACCGCATTCTGCACATCCACCGCAACATTCCCGGCGTACTCGGCGAGATAAACTCCCGACTATCAAAGCGCAGCATCAACATCGTCGGCCAATACCTCAATACAAATCCCGATATCGGCTATGTGATACTGGATGTGGAATCGAAACTGTCGCAGGAAGCGTTCGATATATTGAAGAAGGTGAAGGGTACGGTGCGCGCTAGACTTGTTTATTAGCCTTTCGACAGGAGAAACCGATGCCGGGTGGATTATCAGAACCTTTGGGATTGATCGCGTTTCCCGCGATCAAGGCCGCTGGCTACACAGCCTTTGCGATCTATTTGAATCGTAAGTTCCCAAGCAAGACCAGGAATATTTTCGCGGTGGGCCTTTCGCGAATGTTACTTGGCCTTGTGTTCGGGACACTGCTTGCATTTCTTTCATTCCCGTTTGTCTTCAACTTCGGTATCGGAATACTCATTTACGCGACCGGCCTGATCCCGGTTCGGATCCTTGAATGGTGGATCATCATTAAAGCCTTCTACGGCCTTGGCAAACCTCTGGCGTGGTCGGAGGTGTCGGTACCGATTGCTCTGGGCGTCGTGACATCGTTCCTTCTGGACGTTCCCGCTCTGGTCGGACTCGTATACGCGGCGAATTTTTGGATCTGCTGAACTAGATCGATGAAGATAGTGATCCTCGGCGGAAGCGGACAGATCGGAACGTTACTCGCGAGGGCATTCGTAGCGGACGGGCACGATGTCGTTGTATTGAGCCGAAATGCAACGCTGCGAGATTGGCGTGTAGTTGCGTGGGACGGGAAAACGCTCGGCGATTGGGCGGATGAGATCGACGATTCCGATGTCGTGATCAACCTCGCCGGCCGGAGCGTCAATTGCCGGTACCACGCTGAGAATCGGCGACAGATGATGGACTCGCGTGTGGATTCGACGCATATCGTCGGTGAAGCGATCAAGGCCGTGGTCAATCCGCCCAAGGTCTGGCTTCAAGCGAGCACCGCGACGATCTATGCGCACCGGTTTGACGCGCCGAACGACGACGTGACCGGCACGATCGGCGGTGGCGAACCTGACGTACCTGATACGTGGCGATTCAGCATTGAGGTGGCGAAAGCATGGGAAAAGGCAGCAAACGATGCGAAAACCCCGAAGACGAGAAAGGTCCTGATGCGTTCCGCAATGACGATGAGCCCGGACCGCGGCGGCATTTTTGACGTTATGCTCGGCCTCGTTCGCAAGGGCCTCGGTGGTACGGCTGGGAGCGGCCGCCAATACATTTCGTGGATACACGACCGCGATTTCGTTCGATCCGTTTATTGGCTGATCGAGCACGACGAACTCTCTGGGCCGATCAATATTTCATCGCCCCATCCGCTGCCGAACCGCGAATTCATGCGGATCTTTCGCGAGGCTTGGGGAACTCGGGTCGGTCTTCCGACGATGGAGTGGCAGCTTGCTATAGGTGCTTTATTGATGCGAACCGAAACCGAATTGATCTTGAAAAGTCGGCGTGTTGTCCCGAAAATGCTTACGGATTCTGGTTTTGAGTTCGAGTTTCCAGAATGGAAAGATGCGGTGGAAGATCTCGTTCGTCGCTGGCGGGAGACCTGAGCCCGATCGGAAATCATCCATGTAAGCGCCTGGGTTTCGGACAAACTGAAAATTAAAAAGTGAAAACTGAAAATGTTATGAAGATCCCCGCACTCTTTTTTTCAATAGCTGTCATCTCCAGCGTAGTCTCGGCTCAGTGGATGAAGCAGAAGGTGAACACGACCGCATCCTTTCGCGGGCTCTCTGTCGTGAACCAGAAGATCGTCTGGGCGAGCGGTACGGGCGGGACCGTGATCAAAAGCACCGACGGGGGCAAGACCTGGAATGTAATGATCGTTCCCGGGGCTGAGAAGCTCGACTTCCGCGACATCGAGGCTTTCGATACAAAAACCGCTTACGTTTTGAGCATCGGCAACGGCGCCGATTCACGGATCCATAAGACGGCCGATGGCGGGAAGAACTGGAAAGAGCAGTTTCGCAACGCGAATGAAAAGGCCTTCTTCGATGCGATCGCGTGTTGGGACGAAAAGAACTGCATCGCTATGAGCGACCCCGTCGATGGGCATTATGTGCTGATACACACGACCGACGGCGAGACGTGGCAGACGATCGTAAGTAATGAACTGCCCGCTGCGAAAGACGGCGAAGCCGCATTCGCTGCAAGCGGAACCTGCCTGTATATAAACCCAGCTAGTGGCGAAGTGTTTCTCGTCTCGGGCGGTGCCGATGCACGCGTATTCAAGTCGGCTGATCGCGGCAAGTCGTGGACACCCGCCGCCACCCCGATCGTCAAGGGCACGCCCGGCAGCGGCATTTTCTCTATCGCCTTCCGCAACAAACTTCACGGCACCATCGTCGGCGGCAACTACGAAAAGCCCGACGACTCAAAAAACAATCTCGCGTTTACCCGCGACGGCGGCAAGACCTGGTACGAGGGCGAAGGGCTGACCGGTTACCGCTCCGCCGTTACTTACATAGACGATAAAACGATCATCGCGGTCGGAACGAACGGCACCGACATCTCCACCGATCGCGGTGCAACGTGGAAAAAGATCGGCTCCGAAGACCTCAACGCCGTCGCCGCAAAAGGCATGGATGCCGTCTGGGCAGTCGGGCCAAAGGGCGGCGTCTATCGAATGGCCCGGCAGAAATAGGAATAGATGCTCGGTCCCGCACTGCTCATCATCGCCGGCCTCGTGACTCTGACAATCGGCGCCGGGTTTCTCGTTCGCGGAAGTACTTCTGCGGCGTTGCGGTTCGGAGTGTCACCTCTGGTCGTCGGGCTAACGGTGGTCGCGTTCGGGACCGGGAGCCCTGAATTCGTGGTCTCATTAACGGCCGCGTTTGAGGGCAACAGCGGCATCGCCCTCGGGAACATCATCGGCTCTAACATCAGCAACATCGCCCTCATACTCGGGATCGCGGCACTGATACGACCGCTCGCCGTCAAGGCGGATATACTGCGGCGTGAGATGCCGGTGCTTGTCGCCGCTTCCGCATTGCTTTGGCTGTTCGTTTACGATGGCGAGATGTCTCGCGTCGATGGCGGCATTCTCGTCTTCGGGGCGATCGTTTACACCATTCTCATCTATTGGCTTTCTCGGCAGAAGGTAAAAAGAGAGGTCCTCGAGGAGTTCGAAGAGGCGGTCGAGACGACCGGTAAGAACCCGATCGTCGATGGCCTGATGATCTTCGGAGGACTGGCATTGCTCATCCTTGGCGCGAATGTCCTTCTGAACGGCTCGGTCACGATCGCGAAGAGCTTCGGCATTAGCGACGTCGTCATCGGGTTGACCGTCATAGCGATAGGCACATCGCTGCCCGAGCTGGCGACGTCGGCCGTCGCGGCATATAGGAACGAGCCGGATATCGCTTTCGGCAATGCGATCGGTTCGAACATCCTGAACATTCTCGCCGTTCTCGGCCTTACCGCCGTCATTCGGCCGTTCTCTACGGAAGGCGTTTCGACGCTCGATCTCGGGGCGATGATGGTGAGCGTCGCGTTCCTGTTCCTGATGCTCGGACGTCGTTACATTCTTGACCGCATCGAGGCAACAATACTCCTGCTTTGTTATTTCGCTTACCTCTACACGCTGCTTCGCTAAATTTTGGCTTCCGGCAAAAGTGGGCTAACCTAGTCTCAAACCAGTCACGAACCGATTTTCGTCTAAATGCTTAAAAAGAGAAGTAGAAGGCTTTCTAATACTTTCAAAGAGTTCCTCAGGAATGAACGCTCCGGGGCGGTCATTTTGA
>JAJNPX010000293.1 GCA_021155145.1 Acidisarcina sp.
AGACGTGCGTGTCTATGCCGATGAGGGACGCGAGGTACGTTACGGCCTAAGGGTCAGCGGCAAGGATAATTTCAATAAACTTCTTGAGGAAACGGCCGCGGCGGTGGAGGACAAGTCGGTCGAAGAAGTTATCCAAAGGGTCTTTCACGACCGATTTCACGACAGCACGTTCGTGAACCCGGACAATACGAAAAAATTCTCGATGGAGTGCCATCTCCATTGGCGAGGCGGGCTGCGACGCGGACGTTTATTGTGGCGCGATTTGAGGCCAGAATCGATGTCCGACGCTCAGCCGGGCCCCGCCGACCCGCACGACTGGGAGGTCGTGATCGACCGAACGAAAGACGAGACCGAGGCAGTTACGGCCGGCGACCTACCGAGGGCTATCTGGAAGGCCGCGGAATTGACGGCAGATGAGATCGCCGCGGTGAAGCGGTATCACGTACTTTTGTTCGATCAGGACTTTCGTGCGTCGAACAGCGAGAACATCAGAGGAGCATTGCACTCCCACGCGATCTTGCTCGAGCGGATCATCGGACGCCTCTTTTTGGAAGATGGCCGGCTGGTGATCGACGGATTCGACTATAACTTTACCGAAGAGGCGCGAGCGTCCGTTTCGCTCGGCGACCTTTTATCGACAATGCTGGAGCCGCTCTTTGAGACGCGGTACCCGGAGCACCCATACTTTCTGAGGAATCTCGGGCTTGGCGAGGTCTCTAGTCTGGTGTCGGACCTGTACAGCGGATCGAGGCAAAAACTTTCCGATGTGCAGCAGCTTGCACAGACCTTCGCATTGCCGCTCGGGCTCGTAAAGCTCATCGACGGGGTCTATTACCCGGCCAGCCAGGAGCAGCTTCTAACAAAAGACTCGGTCAAGACGGTCGAAGCTCTTCTCGATCAGGCAGGCAAGGAAACTGTCGAACTGAAGAAGGTCTATAACGAATTGAGAAAGCCGCCGTACGGCCTGGTTCGAGAGGCTCAGCAACTGCTTCTTACGGCAATGGTCGCACAGCGGATGATCGAGTTCGTCACGTCAAAAGGCGACCGGATCAACCAGCGGTCGCTCGACCTGAAGATAATCTGGGACGACATCATCGGCCTCGCACGGCCCCAGGAATCGTCCTATTCGTCGAAGAAACTTGGCAAATGGGTCTCGCTTATCACAGGGGACAAGAACGTCGGATCGGTCGTGTCGGAGGCCGAGATCTCTTTGGCACGAGACGCCTTTGCCCGCTGGCTTGCGCAGTGGGATGAGACCCGAATTCTCGCGCGGTTCAACGACATCCCCGAAGAGCGCCTTAATACACGCATTTGGCGTTCGGTCGGAAATGCATCGAAGACCCTTGGTGCCGCCGCTGCGGCGGTGAGGAAATTCCTTGGCAATACGATGACCCTCGAGGAATGCCTCGGCCGGATCTCGGAATCCTTTGTCGACAATACCGCGAACCTGGAAAGCGCAATGATCGACCTCGAAACGGTGCGCATATTCCTAGAGGGCTACGCCAAGCGGGAAACGATAAGAAACTACGCGATCCTCGCGGGTACGACCGGCGTTGCGGAGATCGAGCAGACGCGCGAGCGCCTGCTTGCAGCGATAGCGAACTTCGACCGGGAACCCTCGGAAGAGAACGAACGGCCGATCGGCCATCTATGGGCAAAGTTTCAGCGCGGGTATTCCGAACATTTTGCCGCGGCCCACGACTCGGTCATGCACTCCCATCAGCTTCAGGCAGAGCTTGACGACATCCGTAAGGGCGGCGAATGGTGGCTCCTCGAAAATCTGCGTGACCTCGTGGGCGGTTCGTCGGCCGCTGATGATATCGACAGAGATGTGAGTGAGCTTAACTGCACCGCAAAGACCCTCGAATTGCTCCAGCATCGGCCGGTTTGCAGCTGCCGATACGACATAGCACGTCACCGCTACTGGGAGACCGTCGTCAGCCGATTTAACGAGAAAGTAGTGTCGACGAACCAATTGCTGCTAAAAGAGCTGCGGAACAATTCGACTATAGTTCAAAGGAGCCTTTCGATCGAATTCAACTCAACCGGCGACACGACGCTTTCAAAAGCTGCGGAAGAGGTAAGGAACTATCTCAACGGAGGCGCCGCGCCCGAGGAATGGTCGCATCCGCATGTGCAGATACTGCGATCGATCGCCTCTCCGGGCGGTGACGACCGGGGCGATCCTGTCGAAGCGGGGCGTGTTTCGCCCGAGCACCTTCCGTCATCTGCCGAGATCGAGGACGCTCTGCTCTCGGTAAACTAATGCCGCGATCAGATTGCTTTTGGCCCAAAGCGAAGTTATTTTAACCACGTGCGATCTTTGTCGATCATTGGTCTCGGGCGTGCGGGCGGAGCCCTTTCGCTCGCGCTGAAGGACGATCTCGACATTCGCACGCTCGTCTTTCGCGATTCGCCTCCGGAAGTGATCGAGAAAGCATTTGGTTCGGACCGCTTCATATCATGGCAGAACCTCTCGTCGATCGATACTGACATCCTGATAATTTCGACACCTGATCAGGAGATACGCAGTTCCGCCGACAAGATCGCGACATTCAAAAACCTTCCGTCCGTAGCTTTGCATCTGAGCGGTTCGCTTTCGTCGGATGAGCTGTCGGCGCTTCGCGTTCGTGGGGTCTCGGTCGGTTCGATGCATCCGCTCGTCTCTTTGAGCGATCCCGTACGAGGTTCGAAGAACTTTGCAGATGCCTATTTCTGCCTCGAAGGCGATGAGATTGCCCTGGAGGCTGCAAATGAGATCGTAGGCGTGCTGGGCGGAAGGCCATTTACGATCGAAACCTCGCTGAAGCCGTTTTATCACGCCTCGGCGGTGATGGCGAGCGGCCATCTGACCGCACTGCTTGATTCGGCGTTCGAGATGCTGACGGAGTGCGGCCTGAGCCTGGAAAAGGCCCGCGAGATACTTTTCCCCTTGATCGACAGCACGATCGCCAACCTAAGGGAACAGCCTGCGGAGCGGGCGTTGACAGGGCCCTTTGCCCGAGGAGACCTGGATGCATTTCATCGCCATATGGCCTCTTTCGAGGGGAAGGTGGACCCCAAGATTCGCGATGTCTATCTCGCGCTCGCCGCCCGTTCGGTCGATCTCGCGCGCAGGGCGGATAACCGACGCGAGAGGCTCGATGAATTGTCAAAGGCAATTTCTATGGCTAAACAGAATGCCGAATGATAAAATCTCTATTGCATGGTTAAAAAGAAAGGAGAGTTCGCCGAAGAAGAGGCGATCTTTCTCGAACACATCCAGAAGGCCGGTTTGCGGCGGACGGCACAGCGAGATCTGATCCTGGAGATCTTTCTGCGGACGGAAGATCATTTGACCAGCGAAGATCTGTATTGGCTTGTCCAGAAAGAAGATCCTTCGGTAGGGCATACCACCGTTTATAGAACGCTAAAACTCCTCACAGAGGCGGGCCTCGCCCGGGAGGTGCGGTTTGGGGACAATAAGACATATTACGAACATCATTTCAAACACGCGCACCACGACCATATGATCTGCACTGAGTGCGGGAAGGTGATCGAATTCGTTTCGCCGGAGATCGAATCGCTTCAGGACGAAATGGCGGACAAATTCGGCTTCAGGCTTTCGCATCATAGCCTGAGAATGTGG
>JAJNPX010000297.1 GCA_021155145.1 Acidisarcina sp.
GGCGCGTGCCCTTGCAAATAATGCCGTGGTCGGCGTGACCGAGGGTTTTGAAAAGAAGCTTGACGTCGTCGGCGTCGGATACAAGGCGGATGTTCAGGGTAAGAAGATCGTGTTCGCGCTCGGTTATTCGCATCCGGTCGAGTATGTTCTGCCCGACGGCATCGAGGCAAAGGCCGAACGCGTGAACACAAAGGCCTCGATCAACCAGTATCAATTGACGCTGACGCTCACCGGCATCGACAAGCAGAAGCTTGGGCAGGTCGCGGCGGAATTGAACCGGCTGAGAAAGCCCGACGCATATAAAGGCAAAGGCGTACGCTACGCGGACAAGTTCTACAAGTTGAAGCCGGGCAAGACCGGGAAATAACGGAACGCGGACATTCATGTCCGCAATCCGAGAGAGAGGCGGACAAGAATGTCCGCGTTCCATAAGAATATGGCACAGAATAGCAGAGCAAACATTCGGCGGGCGGTGCACGGCCGCATCAGGAAAAAGGTCCGCGGCACTTCGGATCGTCCGAGACTTGCCGTTTACCGTAGCCTGAATCACATCTACGCCCAGGTGATAGATGACGACAACGGGAAGACGCTGGCGACCGCATCGACGACCGAAAAGGCGCTTGCGGGTTCGACCGGCGGAAACGTCGAGGCCGCCCAGCGGATCGGAAAAGCGATCGCCGAGCGGGCGATAGCGGCGGGTGTCGCAAGTGTGGTCTATGACCGCGGCGGTTATGTGTACCACGGGCGTGTCAAGGCATTGATCGATGCGTCGCGACAGGCCGGACTGAACAAGAACGAGGCCGCCGGCGGCGAGCCCGAAGCATCAACGGAAGATAACAGCAATGAAAGCTAAACAGAGAATTTCTGCGAGCGGATTGATACTCAAGGACCAGTTGATCTCGATCAACCGCGTGACCAAGGTAGTAAAGGGTGGTAAGAACATGTCGTTTGCCGCGCTCGTTGTGGTCGGCGATGAGTCCGGCCATGTCGGTTTCGGTACCGGCAAGGCAAAGGAAGTTCCGAACGCGATCAAAAAAGCGGTCGAGGCCGCCAAGAATAATCTGATCCGCGTACCGCTGATCGACGGCACGCTCCCGCACGAGATGATCGGCGAATACGGCGCGGGCCGCGTTCTGCTAAAGCCCGCCGCTGAAGGGACCGGAGTGATCGCGGGCGGTGCCGTCCGACTTGTGCTCCAGGCTCTCGGCGTTCACAACGTCCGGACGAAGATCCTCGGATCGAGCAATAATCATAACGTCGTCCGGGCCACGTTCAACGGATTGACGCGGATGAAGGACCCGATCGAAGTGGCGCGGCTGCGCGGGAAACAGGTTGAGGAATTGGTTTAAAAAGCTGTTGGCGGTCAGCATTCAGCCTTCAGCGGCGAAAGAAGACGCAGGATGCCGACAGCTTGAAGCTCCGAAAAGTCATGGCAAAGAAAGAAGAAAAAACTGACGGCGGAACGATCACGATCCAGTACTATCGCAGCTCGATCGGCTATGCGAAGAAGCAGAAGGAGATCGTCAAGGCCCTGGGAATAACGAAACTTAACCAGAAGGTGACCCGGCCGGACAATCCGTCGATGCGCGGCATTGTTGCAAAGGTCCCGCACCTTTTGCGGATCGTTGAATAGGTTTTTAGGCTTCGCCACAGAGGGCACAGAGAGCACGGAGGCCGTTTTTGATATTTGCTCTGTGAACTCGGTGTCCTCTGCGGCAAGAAATTCCTGAAAAAGAGGAAAAGATAATGACATTATCACTCAATAATTTGAAGCCGGCCCCGGGATCGACCCACAAGAAAAAGCGCGTCGGCCGCGGTCCGGGTTCGGGCCTTGGAAAAACGTCGGGGCGCGGCCACAAGGGACAA
Source organism: Acidisarcina sp. (assembly GCA_021155145.1). Classification (GTDB taxonomy): domain Bacteria; phylum Acidobacteriota; class Blastocatellia; order Pyrinomonadales; family Pyrinomonadaceae; genus OLB17. Next base: position 1,867 of record JAJNPX010000297.1, read on the forward strand.
AAGTCGCGTTCGGGGTACAGCAGCCGTCCGGGATTCGAGGGCGGGCAGATGCCCCTCCAGCGGCGCCTTCCGAAGCGCGGTTTCACGAACATCTTCAAGAAACAGTGGATCGAGATCAGCCTTGCAAAGATCGAGGCGAATTTTAACGCCGGCGACGAGGTAACGCCCGAGATCCTGCACGAGCGCGGCCTGATCAAAAAAGCGAAGCACGACCTTGTGATCCTTGGAAATGGCGATGTTTCGAAATCGCTGAAGATCTCGGCTCATCGCTTTACCAAGACCGCTAAGGATAAAATAGAAAAAGCAGGTGGATCGGCTACGGAGATCGTGAAAGCGGCAGAGGCCGCGGCCTAGTTCGCGTTTAGGGGCGGGCTTGCCCGCTATTCGAAAGCGGCACCCACACCGCTCTAAACGAAGAAATTGTTCCAGGGAATTATATGGAGAAGTTCTTTAGCGCCGTCCAGAATATGTTCAAGATCCCCGAGCTTCGCACTCGGATCTTGTTCACGCTGGGCATGCTCGCCATTTATCGCTTCGGCGCGCACGTAGCGGCCCCGGGGATCAACAAGCCCCAGCTCGAACGCGTATGGAACGAGGTCGCCGGTACGCTGCTCGGTGTGCTTGACCTGTTTTCGGGCGGAAACTTTCGGACCATCTCGGTCTTCGCCCTCGGCGTCACGCCGTACATCACCGCATCGATCATAATGCAGCTCATGCCGGTGCTCTCGCCGGCTGTCAAAAAGATACAGGAAGAAGGCGAGGTCGGGCGGCAGAAGCTCAACCAGTGGACCCGGTATCTCACCGTTGTCCTGTGTTCCGTACAGACATTCTTTGTCGCGACGTGGCTGAGCCGAAATGCGATCATCCCGGATACGTGGCCCGCTACGTTAATGATCGTCGTGACGCTTACGACCGGAACGGTCTTTGTTATGTGGCTCGGCGAACAGATCACAGAAAGAGGCGTCGGAAACGGCATCTCGCTGCTCATCTTTGCAGGTATCGTTATCGGGCTGCCTCAGGCGGTACTTCAGGTTCGCGAACGGATCGGTACGGGCGACGCGATGCAGACGCTCGGGGTCATCTTCCTCGTGGCCGTTTTGATCGGATTGATCGCACTCGTCGTCTATGTCGAATCGGCGCGGCGAAAGATTGCTATAACCTACGCCAGCCGGCGCGTGGGCGGGCAGACGTTTCGCGGCCAGGAGACCAGCCTGCCGCTGAAGATCAATATGGGCGGCGTCATTCCCGTGATCTTCGCATCGTCGGTCCTGGCGATGCCGCAGACGCTGTTCGCGGCGTTTCCGCCGGCTCAAGGCGACACGACATCGGCCTGGGCCCAGATCTTTAATTTCTTTCAGCAGTTCCGGGGCGGCGATCCGTACTACGAACTGGTGTTCATATCGCTGATCGTGATCTTTACATTCTTCTATATCACGATCGTGTTCAATACGGACGAGGTCGCGGACAACCTTCGCAAGCACGGCGGTTTTGTGGCGGGCATACGGCCCGGAGCTCCGACCGCGGAGTATCTGAACTCTATCCTCACGAGGCTGACGACCGTAGGTGCGTTGTACCTCGCGTTCGTTGCGTTCGTGCCTCAGATCCTGCTGAGCGGTTTCAAGGTCGCTCGCCTGCCCTTCATCGGTGACAGGCTCGATGCGTTCCTGACGGCGAC
>JAJNPX010000332.1 GCA_021155145.1 Acidisarcina sp.
CCTCGGTTCACCCGGCGAAGCGGTAGTCACAGCCGAGATCGCATCTAAGATGGTCTCTCGCCCGATCGATCTGACCGGAAAGACGGACCTGGCTCTTGCGACCGCGATCCTCAGCGAATCGGATCTCTTCGTCTCGAACGATATGGGCCTCGCCCACATTTCGGCCGCGGTCGGTACGCCCACTTTGGCGATCTTTGGCCCAACAAATGAAATCGCTACCAAGCCGTTGGGGAGAAATGTTCGAATAGCGAGGGAGCCGGTTGAATGTGCACCCTGCATGCTGCGAGAATGCCCGATCGATCATCGCTGTATGACGAGGATAAGCCCGGCTCGCGTCTTTGAATCAGCCGCGGAAATGTTGGAGACTCTAAGCAAATGATGATCGGAAGCGGAAAGCGACCGGCGGCGTTCATAGACCGCGACGGAACACTGATCGAAGAGGTAAATTTCCTTTCCAGGGTTGAGGACCTTCGTGTGTTTCCTCACACAGCGGAGGCTCTCCGGCAGCTAAGGTCTAACGGCTATCTGATCGTTGTGGTCACTAACCAGTCCGGCATCGGCCGCGGCCTTTATACTGAGTCGGATATGAATTCTATACATGCCGCGATGCAGACAGAACTGGGCGGTATCATCGATGGCTTCTATCATTGCCCCCATCTACCCGACGCGGGTTGCGAATGCAGGAAACCCGGCCTTGGTATGCTGCGGTTCGCTGAACGCGATCTGGAAATCGACCTCGCTGTGTCGTGGATGATAGGCGATAAACGGATCGACGTGGAAACGGGCCAGAATGCGAACATCCGGTCAGCCTTGGTACTTACGGGATACGGTACGCTGCATCGAGATCATCTCGCTGTCGAGCCAGACGTAATAGGTGAGACTCTGCTCGACGCGGTGGAAAAGATCGTCAGCTATGGATCAGCGGCAGCCGTACTGTAAATTTCGCGCCTTTGTTCTCGCCCTCGCTTGCCACGCTCACTGATCCGCCGTGCATCTCGACAAGATTACGGACGATCGCAAGGCCCAAACCGAGGCCGCCATTCCTGCCGGGCTGTTTTAGGTCCTGCCGGAACCTCTCGAAAACAACCGGGAGAAAATCACTGCTAATCCCGACGCCTTCGTCCATTACCTCAACGACCGCCAGTTCCCCGTCGACCAAAAGGCTCACACTCACACGGCCACCCTCGTGACTGAATTTGATCGAATTGGTCAGGAGATTTGAAAAGACCTGCCTTAGGCGGTTGCTATCACCCAGTATCGAAACAGAGGTGTTGGGGGAGCCGTTGTAGAAATCAAATTCGACATCCTTGTGGTTCGCCGCCGGCCGAACGCTTTCGATCGAGTCGGTGATCACATCCACCAGGTCTACTGGCTCGTTAGCCAGTTCCAGCTTGCCCGAGATGAGACGCGCAACGTCAAGCAGGTCTTCGATAAGCCGGTTTTGCGTCTCGGAATTCTTTATAATCGTGGTAACGGCTCTCTCCGACTGAGTGCGGTCGAGCGTGCCGTCTTTCAGCAGTCGAGCCCATCCGAGAATCGAGTTCAACGGGGTCCGGAGTTCATGCGAGACCGTGGCCATGAACTCATCGCGAAGGCGGTTGGCTATCTCTGCCTCCTGTCGCGCACTCTGCTCGCCCCTCAGGAGGTTCTCGCGTTCAGACCCGATCTCGATAAGCCGTTCATTCATTTCCAAAAGCTCTACCGTACGTTCCTCCACCTTTACTTCAAGATTTCGGTTGGTCTCGATCAATTCTGTTTCGGCTGATTGACGTTTCTTGATCTCGCGGAAAACTATAAAGTTGGCGAGGCCCAACGCAATGATCCCCGCAAGGCTGGCAGCGATCAGGACCCAGATCGACCTGCTTAAACCTTTATCCATTCCAGAATCGCGTGACTGGAGCCGATCTGTGACGGTATCTTTATACTGTCGGACGGAAAGCTGGACCGCCTCGACCTTTGGCCGGGCCATTACGTTCGTTATTTGTTCGATCCCGGCACTTGGGCCGCCCATCTTTCGTGCCGCGACCATCTGGTCTGCTTCCGAAAGCAGGGCATTGGCTGCGGATTCGATCATCGCGATCTGCGTCGTTTCATGTTCGTCGTCGATCGCCAATAACTTAAGATCCGCGATCTTTTGAGGGATGACGATCTTTGCCCGCGTGTACGGCTCGAGATAAGTGTCGTTGCCCGTATAGACGAACCCGAAAACACCCCGGTCGATGTTCATCGCCAATCGGCCGATCTCGTCAGCCGACCAGATCGCTGCGTTCGCACGTCGCTGCCACTCGAGAGCTTCCTGGAACGACGCGGTACTCTGATAGAAAAGGAATCCGACGATCGTAAGCGTGAGGAATACGACGAAGAGAATTATAGGCAGTTTTTGTTCTGTCTTTAACGCCATCAGACCGCGATGCAACTTTGTCGGGGGACGGTCATTAAATGATGCTAAATGCCGGTTCGGCCAAAATCGTCCTCAAAACGTTCGATGTCGTCCTCTCCAAAATAGGTGCCGGTCTGCACCTCGATAAAAACCAGGACATCGCTCTCATGCGGATTCTCGACGCGGTGGGCATCGCCGATCGCTATATCGACCGCATTTCCGGCAGTAACTAGAAATTCCGATCCGTTTAGTGTTACCTTAGCTGTGCCTCGAACTATGTACCAATGTTCGGACCTTTTGCCATGACGCTGATAACTCAGGCGTTTTCCAGGAAAAACCTCGATCCGCTTAACTTTGAACTCGGGACGTTCGTCCAGAATGGTAAAGCTCCCCCACGGCCGGTCTTCCCGATAGTGGGCGGCATCGTTGACTGCTGGTTCGGTCTCTGACTGCATGATGTTAAGTTTAATCGAAAATAACTCATCAGCCAACGCCCAACTCAGCCAGCGTATTCTGATGCTGATCGTTGGACGTCTGGTCGCGATCTTTCTTCTGTTGGTCTCAAGCTGGATCTGGTACAGCGGTTCCACGGATTTTACGCTTCAGAGCATTCCGCAGAGCGCCCTTTTTGTCTTCATAATCTCGGTCGGGTTGACGGTCGTTTATTTCTTCCTGTTGCGTTTTGGCCGGCTGATCCGATGGCAGATCAGATTTCAATTCCTGGTCGACGCATTGCTGATCACCTGGCTCGTTTGGAGAACCGGCGACCTGACATCTCCATACATAACCCTCTACATCGTGCTTATCTCGGTCTCGAGCGTATTCCTGCGGCCAAGGTCGACGATCTTTATGGCCCTGCTTTGCATCGGGTTCTTCATTGCATTGGCGTTTTTGACGGGATTTACCGTGATCGATTCGTTCGGCGTTCCGCAACAGGCCGGAAAGGTCGTGCAGATCATAAGTTTCCACGCCGTTGCATTCTTTGTCGTCGGGCTGCTTGCTTCCCGGCTTGCCGACCGTCAACGTTCCGGTGAGGAACTGCGGGAGGCCACCAAAAGCCTTGCCACATTGCGGGCTCTCCACGAAAGGATCATCGAGTCGATCCGGTCGGGCCTTATCACCACAGACCTCGAGGGCACCATCTACACGTTTAACGCCGCGGCTTCGGAGATCACCGGCTATCATTCAGATGATGTCCGCGGAAGCTCGATCTACGATCTGATCCCCAACATCGGGAGCGATCTGAACGACGCATCCGACGAGACCAACGAAGCTCAGTCGAGATTTGAAGCAGACTTGAAAACACCTGATGGCTTCGTCGTCCGGATCGGGTACAGTGTCGCAAAGCTCTATTCGGAAGAGCAGGAATCGAGCGGGTACATTATTACGTTTCAGGATCTGACGGAGATCCGAACGATGGAGGAGAGCATACGTCGAAAAGACCGTCTTGCGGCCGTGGGCAGGGTCGGTGCCGGACTCGCCCACGAGATCCGTAATCCGCTCGGCGCGATGCGGGGAGCCATACAGGTGCTCGAATCGAGCATGCCGCCTAATTCGATCCATACCGATCTGATGGGAATTATCCTGCGCGAGTCGGATCGGCTGAACAGCATAATCACCAATTTTCTTAGTTACGCCAAACCCAAGGTCGGCAACTATTCAGAGATCGACCTGAGGGAAGCTGTTCACGACACAGTCAAGCTCTTTCGCCACAGTCCCGACGTCAGCGAACGACACCAGATCTCGGAGGAACTTCCGTCAAAGCCGCTGTTCATCTCTGCCGATCAGACCCAGATCCAGCAGGTCTTTTGGAACCTGACGCGCAACGCGATACAAGCCATGCCGGATGGCGGAACGCTCTCGATAAGAACGGACATTGCCCCTAACGGGAAGGCAAGGGTCGTATTCGTGGACACCGGAAAGGGAATGCCGCCCGAACAGGTCGAACAGTTGTTCGAACCCTTTGCCCGATCGACGACCGGAGGCACGGGTCTCGGCCTATCGATCGTCTACCAAATAATTCGAGACCACAACGGTACGATAAATGTCCGAAGTTCAGAAGGCGAAGGGACAACGATAACGATCGAGCTTCCGCGCGAGCGAAGGCTTCCCTCCCCGACTTCTGACGGCAAAGACGATGGCGAGGGACAGTCGCTTATTGAGGCGTTCGTTCATGTCAGGGGAAACGGTACGGAAAATAGCACTTGATAAACAAGTCCTATATTTGGGAAAATAGAAATTGCGGTATTCCGCATGCCGCAATAAGCATCCTTACCTCCATTTTGTTTCAACTAGACCTTCGGTAAAGTCAGGCCAAAAGATGTCCAACATTCTGATCGTTGACGACGAGCAAAGCTATCGACAGCTTCTCACGCTAGTATTCGAAAGTGATGGCCACTCCATTAGGACCGCCTCAAACGGACGCGAGGCCGTTGCGCAGGTGAACCGTGAAGCGCCCGATGTGATCATCTCCGATGTGAGAATGCCCGATATGGACGGCATCGAGATGCTCCGAACGGTCCGCGAGACGCATCAGGATCTTGGCGTAGTCTTTATGACGGCACATGCGTCGGTGGAATCGGCCCGTGAGGCCTTTAAGTTAGGTGCCGACGATTTCATAACCAAGCCGTTCGATGTAGAAGAACTAAAGCTTATCGTCAAGAAGACCCTCGAAAAGCAGCAGCTTATCGATGAAAATCGGGCGTTCAAACGAGCACAGCGAGAGCGCGGCAGTATCAAGAATATTGTCGGAAATTCGGCAAGAATGCAGGCGATCTTTCAGATGATCGAGACCGTCGCGGAGGTACAGTCAACGATCCTGATCACCGGCGAATCCGGGACGGGTAAAGAGCTTGTCGCACGGGCGATCCACGACCTCAGTCCGCGGGCTGAGAAGCCCTTCATCTCGATAAACTGCGGTGCTTTTACGGAAACCCTGCTGGAGTCCGAGCTTTTTGGCTATGTAAAGGGGGCATTTACGGGTGCCAATACAAACCGAAAAGGGCTTTTTGAGGCCGCCAACCACGGGACGATATTTCTGGACGAGATCGGTGAAATGTCCCCGGCTATGCAGGTCAAACTGCTCCGCGTGCTGCAGGAGCGAAAAGTTCGGCCCGTCGGAGCGCATGACGAACTTCCGGTCGATGCCCGCGTGATCGCTGCGACCAATCGCGATCTGAAGAAAATGTCGGTCGAAGGCACATTTCGCGAGGACCTATTTTATAGGGTCTCGGTGATCCCTATCAATCTTCCGCCGCTGCGGGATAGGCGCGAGGACATCCCCGATCTGGTAAATCACTTTATCGGAAAGTTTTGCGACCTTTCAGGCAGGAATCTCACGATCTCACCCCGAAGTATGCAGCTCCTGGAAGGATACATGTGGGGAGGCAACGTCCGTGAACTCGAGCATACGATCGAACGGGCAGTTGCATTGGAACGCGGCGACGAGATCTTGCCGGAGCGGCTTCCTGAGAACATAACCAACTACAATCCGGATCGCATCAGTGCTGAGTTCGACCTGCCGGAGACGGGCATCAACCTGGCCGCACATCTCGATAATTTGGAGAAGACCTACGTGGTCGAGGCCCTTAGAAAAACGGACGGCAATCAGACCAAAGCTGCCGACCTGCTTCAAATGCAGGTACGTTCTCTTCGTCATCTGCTTGATAAGCACAATTTAAGATCTCTCTCGGCTCAAATGCGAAACGCGGATTAGCGATGCGGGCGGCTTTCGGGCCGCCTTTTTACTTCAAGGTTATTACCCGCAAATTGACACTTTTTGTCATAGCCGCTTTACCAAAATCTGGTAATCGCCCCTTCCGAGGGCCTTCAGGAGTTTGATCGCGGTTCCCTTACAATTCGCATATACCCTTTATTTACTGCATTTATAGTTTGCTCAGCCAGCCGCTGCACGTTTGGCACACGTCTTGTTATAGGTATTCACGCCTGGGAAAGGTAGACGAAGACTTATACAAACTTTAGGAGATTGTGAATCAGAAATGAAAAATCAGAAAGGTTTCTCACTCATCGAACTTTTGATCGTTGTCGTTATCATCGGTATCATCGCAGCGATCGCTATCCCGAACCTGCTGGCGGCCCGCCGCTCGGCTAACGAAGGTTCAGCCATTTCCTCCTTGCGTACACTGCACGGAGCACAGATGACATATGCAGCAACTTCCGGTAACGGTCAGTTTGCTGGTACTGCTGGTGCGGTTGGCGTCACGGCTATGACCGACATGGCAGCGGTTAACTTGGTTGACGGCGTTCTCGCAACGGGTACCAAGAGCGGCTACGCATTCGTTGGCGATCGCACAGCAGCATCGACGACGGTTCCGGCCACGTTCTACTTCTCGGCCATCCCGACCGCAGGATCAGGCTTGACCCAGACCGGTACGCGCCGCTTTGGTATCGCTACGGCTGGTGTGATCGTTGCAGAGGCTGGCAGCTTGACCACGCATTATGATGCGACCACGATCGGAACGGGTACACCCCTTGCTAACTAGTTGAACTCAACTTAAATTGACTGGGCGAGATACTTCGGTTTCTCGCCCTTTTCCTTTTTTTGCTCACTTTCTCTAGCCTCAACTGCTATTATCTCAACCAAACGCGCCCGGCGGGCACGGATCCCAGATGCATTCAGACGCGATCAGAACTAATGAGCTTTCCGGTCAAACGACGATCCCCTTGTGGGCGGGGTCGCTTTTTGTGCTGGCTCTGATCTTTCCTCTCATCGAACTGCCAAGGCCAGCCCTGCTTACGACCCCACCGTGGAAGGTCGAACTCCTCACGTCCGCGCTGTTGATCCCGATATTGATCTATCGAAAGCTCTCACTCGGCCGCGGACTCACGCTCTTTTCGCAGGAGAATGCACTCGCTTACGCGCTGCGGGGTATGTTGCTCTTCGCGGCATGGAGCGGGGCCTCGCTTGTTTGGTCAGCGGCATCGGGTGCGGCGGTGCTTCATTCTCTGGTCTGGTCGGTTTATTTGGTATTCCTTATCCTGGAAACGGGCCTGGCGAGCAACGAGGACGGGATCGACAGTATCGCAAAGCTCGGTGCAATTCTGGCCGTAATTCTTGGGTTCATTTGCCTGATCGACTACGCTACGCTGATCGACTTTTCGGTTTCCGAGGGCGCATTGCGGATTCGATGGGCAAAGTATGCGGAACTGCTCATCACCATTTCTCCGCTGTTGTGGGTGTATGCGTTCTCCGGCCAAATCCGAGGTCGCGGCTTGTTCGTTGCCGGGGCACTTCTTGGATGGCTGACCGCGATGCTGTCTTTGAGCAAAGCCGCGTTCATCTCGGGCGTGATCGCGTTCGTCATCTTGTTCATCGGACAGATGCTTGTCTGTCCGAACCGGCAGCGTCGAATGGCGATCTTATCCGCAAGCCTTTGGCTGATCTTTACGGTCGCTGTACAGGTCACCTTCACGGTCTTTTCTCCGGTTCCGTCAACTGCGCAATATTTTTCGGGAAGTGCAGATAGCACGCGCTCCACATCGTCGATGCGGGTCTTCACATGGAAGGTCACCGGCGAGATGATCCGCGAAGATCCTGTCCTCGGTGTCGGAGCGGACAATTTCGGCTCTCGCTTCAACGATGGGCGTGTGCTTTATGCCGAAAGCCACCCGGAGGACCCCGACATTGCCATCGGCGAAGACTATTTGTTCGAGCGTGCCCATAACGAATATTTACAGATATTTGCCGAGCTCGGCATTGTCGGTTTCGCCCTTTTCGTTGGCGCCTTTTCGGCATTTGGCTATTGGGTCATGAAAAGGCTCCTGCAGGACAGAGGGAATTTGCAGCCTCTCGCAGTGGCCGCACTTGCGGGGATG
>JAJNPX010000336.1 GCA_021155145.1 Acidisarcina sp.
CGGATACTTTTCAAATTCGCCGACCCGCGTCGAATAGTTCCAGCACCGCTCACATTTCTGGCCGTCGGCTTTAAGAATGCGAACAGAAATGTCCGCGTTCCCTCCGTCGGCTTCGTGAACCTCGACCTGCGAAACGATGAATATATAGCGCAGTTGATCGAAATGATCGAGCAGGAACCGCGTTGTTTCTTTGTCGGTCGTGAGGATCACTTTCGCGTCGAGCGAAGATCCGATCTGTTTGAGGTTCCGAGCCTCCTCGAGCGCTTTCAGCACCTCGTCGCGGATGGCAAAGATGCGTTCCCAACGCGACAGCAACGCGGAATGATCCGCCTCCGATGCCTTGGGGAATTCGGCGAGGTGTACCGATCCCAGCGTCTGCCCGGGCAGATTCTCCCACGCCTCGTCCGACGTGAAAACGAGTATCGGCGAAAGAAGCCGCGCGAGAGCGTCGGTTATCTTGTACAGCGCCGTCTGTGCCGACCGCCGCTCGAACGAGCGCGGTGCGTAGATGTAAAGCCGGTCCTTGATGATGTCAAAATACCTGGCCGAAAGCGTCACCGTGCAGAAGTTGTAGATCGCACCGTAAGCCGTCTGAAAGTCGTACCTTTCATAGCCGTCCAACACCTTCGCGGTCACTTCGTCCAGATTAGCCAGCGCCCAGCGGTCGATCTCGAGCAAGTCGGCGTCGGCGATCGAATCCTTCGCCGGGTCGAATTTGTCGAGATTGCCGAGCGCGTATCGGAGCGTGTTGCGAAACTTGCGATACGCATCGACCACGCGTGAGAGGATCTCGTCCGAACATCTGACGTCCTCCGTGTAATCGACCGCCGCGGCCCAGAGTCTTAATATCTCTGCGCCGGACTTGTCTATGATCTCCTGCGGCGCGGTCACGTTGCCGATCGATTTGCTCTGCTTACGGCCCTCGCCATCGACGACCCACCCATGCGTGATGATCTGCCTATAAGGAGCCATATTGTGAGCCGCGATGCCGCAGCTCAGGCTGGAATTGAACCAGCCGCGATATTGGTCGCCGCCCTCGAGATAGACGTCGGCCGGGAAACGCAGCGTGTCGCCGCGCGTCTCGAGCACCGCGACACAGCTCGAACCGGAATCGAACCAGACGTCGAGTATGTCGGTCTCCTTGCGAAAATCCGTACCGCCGCATTTCGGGCACTTGAATCCTTCGGGCAGCAATTCGCTTTCGGGCCGCGCGTACCATGCGTCGGCGGTCTCCCGGGCGAAAATGTCAGCTACGTGGTCGATTATCTTCGGGTCGGCGATCGTTTCGTCGCAAGCCCTGCAGTAAAAGACCGGGATGGGCACGCCCCACGAACGCTGCCGCGAAACGCACCAATCGGGCCGGTCCTTGAACATATTGGCCATGCGGCCCTCGCCCCACGCAGGATGCCACTTTACGCGGGTTATCTGGTCCAGAGCCTGTTCACGCAGAGAGGGCGTATTTGGGATCGCAGATCGCGGATCTCGGATCTCATCGTTTTGAGAGGTCGCGTCCTCGCTAGATCCCGCATTCCGCGTTCCGCGTTCCACATTCGTTTCGTCCATCGAGATGAACCACTGCGGCGTCGCGCGGAACACGACCGGGTTCTTGCATCGCCAGCAATGCGGGTATCGATGCTGGTATTTCTCGGTATAGACCAGCATTCCGCGTTCGCGAAGGAACTCGACGATCTTCGGATTGGCATCGAAGATGTTCATCCCGCCGAAGTGTTCGACATCGGCGATGAATTTACCCGCCGCATCGACCGGATTGTAGACCTCGAGGCCGTACGCCTTTCCGATATGAAAGTCGTCAGCGCCGTGGCCGGGAGCGGTGTGGACGCAGCCCGTGCCCGATCTACCGGCGGACTTGTCCTCAAAACGGACGTCGAGCTCGGTCTCGGCATCGGCCTCGCCGAGCGTGACGTGTTCGCCGTTCATTATCAGCGACGTGCGGTCGATCCACGGATGTTTCGCCTCGAGCCGGTCAAGCTTTGACCCCTTGAAACGGGCAAGCTCTTCAAATTCGGCAAACCCTGCGGTCTCGGAGAATGACTTGGCAAGCTCGCTCGCAACGATGAAGACCTCAGCATCAGAAACCTCGATCGCCGAATAGTCGAAATCCGGATGAACCGCAATACCGAGATTCGCCGGGAGCGTCCACGGCGTCGTCGTCCAGATCACGACGAAAACGTTCTTTCCCGCGAGAGCCGGGTCTATTAAGGACGGGTCCGACTTGAGAGGAAATTTCACATACACCGACGGCGACGTATGTTCGCGATACTCCACTTCCGCTTCGGCCAATGCGGTCTGATCGTAGATGCACCAATATACCGGCCGCAGGCCTTTGTAAACGTATCCGCGTTCGAGAAACCTGCCAAAGAGCCGTGCCGTTGACGATTCGTATTCCGGCGACATCGTGAGATACGGCGTTTCCCATTCGCCCAAGATCCCAAGCCGTGCGAAATCGCGCGTCTGGCCGGCCATCGCCGTCGAAGCGTGTTCGCGGCAGATGCGGCGAAAGCTCGAGACGGGGATGTCCGCCTTGTTCTTGCCCTTTTCCGCGAGCTTTTTCTCGACCAGCGTCTCGATCGGCAGGCCATGGCAATCGTAACCCGGCACGTACGGCGCGTCGTATCCCATCATCGAACGGCTCTTGACGACGAAATCCTTGAGGATCTTGTTGAGCGCGGTTCCTATATGAATGTCGGCGTTCGCATAGGGCGGGCCGTCGTGCAATATGAACTTTTCGCGGCCCTTGCGAGCCTCGGCGATCCTTTCGTAGAGCCCCATCGCGGTCCATTTTTTGAGGCGGGCGGGCTCGCTCTGGCCGAGATTCGCCTTCTGCGAAAAATCGGTCTTGGGCAGGTTAACGGTTTTCTTCAGGTCTATTGTTTCGCTCATCGGTCAATCTAAAAAGCCCCAAGCTCCTTTTCAAGCTTGGGACTTATAAAAGCAAACTCTTGCGGCCGCTCAACTCTCGTTGAACGGTGTCCCATAGATGTCGGTAATAATGGGCGATGGCCTCCGCATAATTTCGATCGTATAGATTAGCACAGATCGCCCCTTATTTCATTCGGCCGGGTGTGGGCCAAGCGGCTCACGCCTCGTTCTCGTCACTCCGTCGCATAAGAAAACGCTGTGCAAAGACCGTCACAAGTATCAGGCTCAACCCGAGGCCCGCGATCACGAACGGGAAAAAGAACGAATCCTCAAATACCCTGAAGGCGAGATGGCCCAGATAAATGTGTACGCCGAGAGCACCGAATACGAGAAACACCGATCGCTTTAGCCTGATCGCGAGCGCGATCATGCCCACATTGATGAGGGCATAGATCGCACGATTGAATTCAGAGTCGCCGTCCATGGCCGTAAGTCCGCCCCAGAATGCCAGCGTTCCGAACAGGTAGCACCAGAATGCGAAGTCTTCGGTAAGGCCATGCTCGGGGCGCCTCATGTACCTGTCGAGAGCGTACCCGACAATTATCGTAGCGATCCCGACGATCACGCTGATCCAGTAGCGTCTTTCATCGACCAAGACCGTGTCGCGCAGGATTAGAGAGGCAACGTCCATCGAGAGGAACCAGAAGGCAAACGCCAGCGGAGCGGTGAGAAAGCCGAACCGTACGGATCGCAGGGCGATCCCAGCGGCGGCGATGGTAGCGATCTCCATTACTATCCACGAGCCGTGGATCTTTGGGTAAAAGCCCCCGTAGGCGCCCGGGTCGCCTGCCGGCCAGAGGCCGAGCATAGCCTGAACCGAATATGTGATGATCGGAACAAGGCAGACAGCGACCGTTATCAGCAGCCCGCCGCCGACCTTGTAGCCAAGCCGCCGGACCCACGACCCGATAGTTGCGGTCGCGAGTGCATAGACCAACGATGTCGTAAAGATGCCCGCCGGCCCGAGAGAATCCCATTTGTCGCCGAGGAACCATGCACAGGCGGAGATCATCAGCATCGCGCCGAAATAGTAAGCGACCGTTACAAGGTTGAATCCCTTTGCCTGCTCGGGAGGTTTCTCCGGGGTCTCGGCTATATCTCCGAACCGCCGCCGATAGCCCCATCGGATCAGCTCATCGGCCTGTTCCTGCGGGAGAACGCCTTCGGCCACCGCACGCTCGATATCCGAGGTGGAAAAGACAGGGGTTGCGTCGTCACCGTT
>JAJNPX010000337.1 GCA_021155145.1 Acidisarcina sp.
CAGTTTCGGTGAGCGAATCTCTGTTGCCAAACGTGAGGAAGTATATAGATTTGCAGGAAGAGCATCATCGCGTCCGTCCATTTGATGAGGAGTTTGATGATTTCTTGGAGCGTGGCGGATTCAAGCGGAGACCGGGCTAAAGCCGTGGGACCATGTTGCTCGTTACCACTAGCTAAAGCTAGTGGCAATTCCTTCGATGGCTGTGAGAGTGTGCCGAATTTTGGCACTTTGACACGCGGATCGGCGGTCCTCAACCGCGCTTAGTCCGGAAATTGGAGCTCCTCGACGATCTCACGGGCGTACTTTCGCCCGAGTTCCACATCCTCTGCCTTGAGCGAGACGGCGCCGACCACGGCATGCCCGCCGCCGCCATAGCGTTCGCAGATCTCTGCGATATTGTGGGTCCGCGGCCGCGGTGCCCACGGGTTCGATCCGACCGAGATCTTTGTGCGAAAGCTGCTCTGGCTTACCGACACCACATACGTCACTTCCGGGTGGTAATAATAGGGAATGAACTTGTTGTAGCCCTCGATGCCGGTGCCGACGAGGTCAAAAAAGACCACGCCCCGCTCGGCTATCGAACCCTTTTCGATGATCTCCGCGGTCTGCCAATGCTGTTCAAGTATCGGGTCGAGCCGGGCCTGTATCTCCGGGCTTTCGACTATCTCATCGAGCGACGTCTCGGTCAGCATCCTGATGATCCTTTCGACAAAGGCCGGATCTTTCTCACCCTCGATCACCTGCATAAGCTTGAGGGCCGACGAACGCAGCTCCACGCACTGCGCCGGCGATTCGTAAAGGGCGCCGTCGATGATGTGTGCCCACTCGATCAATTCGGCAAGGCTCTCGTCCTCAAAGCCGTATTGTTCTTTTGCGATCCGGGCGATGAACTCGGCACACGATTTAGAATGAATATCGAGAAACTTTTTGCCGCTCGTGTCCGCATTGAAGTGCGCCTCGTCCTCGGCCGACAAAAATGCGGATTGATGGTGGTCGAACCACCAGGTCAGCCGGTCGTCGGCACAATATTTGAAATCGACTATCGCGTTCTCGTCGCCATCGAACTGCCCGGGGTCAAAGGCGTTACCCGCCCGGTGCATCGTCGGCGTATATGCGACCTCGGCGTCGGCGTGCATCGTCGATCGGTAGAATTTGGTGAATATCGCGGCCGACGACACGCCGTCAAAACAGTTGCCGTGATAAAGTATGCGAAGTTTCATAAATTCGGGTCTGTAGCCCCGCCGGTCGTCGGCGTTCGGCCTTAGGCCGTAGGCAAAACACTAAAGATTACGGGGCTGAAAGGTCAACGTCAAGTAATGCAGATAAGGATCGCAAGATCGGAAGATACGGATGCGCTGGTCGAATTCAACCAGGCGATGGCGCTCGAGACGGAGTTCAAACAGCTTGACGAGGCGGTCCTGCGGGCCGGCGTCTCCGCCGTTTTCTCGGACAGTGCAAAGGGTTTCTACGTCGTCATGGAAGATAACGGCACGGTCGCCGCCGGGCTGATGGTCACAACCGAATGGAGCGACTGGCGCAACGGCTGGTTTTGGTGGATACAGAGCGTTTACGTAAGGCCCGAGTATCGCGGACGCGGACTTTATGGGCAGATGTATCAGTTCGTGAAGGGTATGGCCTCGGCGGCGGGAAATATATGCGGCTTTCGGCTCTATGTCGAAAAAGAGAATGACCGGGCGATGCACGTGTACGAAAAGATGGGGATGCAGAAGACCTATTACCTGATCTATGAGGAAGAAACTAAAACCGGAGCCGCTGATGATCAGTGACTCCGGTCAATGCTAAGAAAATCGATCGCCTGAAAGCATAAGAGGATAGTTGAGATTGGAATTAAGTTCACCCATTTGGATTTATTGTTCACCCTATAAGAAGAAGCGTTTCACGCGTTCGATTTTCAAAGACCTAGAACTTTTGTTGTGATTGGGAAAAGGGCCGACCTAGTCTTCGTGCCCACACTCGAAGATTTCCCCCAAGCAATCAGACCCTTTTCCCAAACCTTCTGACATCACACAACTTTTCAATTACCCGCCTTGTTCCTTCAGTTGTCGATTTTTCGTGATGTCAGGTAAAACCTTCCGAGTACTCTTCAAAAAGCAAACGACGTGCCAAATCACCAAACCGTCAAAACTTCCAAAAAACGGTGATTCTGGTTCGGCAAAGATCACCCTCGGTTCAAAATCGTACGTACGCGTTCCGTACAAAATCGAAAATCGGACACAAAAAATGTCTCGATTTAGTTCATTTTCAACGCGCAACCTAACGTGATTTAATAAGGAGCAAATGTCGTTCATCTCCGAGGCAAGATTCTCGGATATCTGCCAGGGTATCCGTGATGACAGGGACCTGATCATCAAGCACAACCCCGTCGGGAGCGAGGATGAGATCCTTTTGTGGATGCTCCTCAGCTGCCTTATAAGCTATATGAGCCTCACGGAACAGGAGACGCCATGTTTTACCGGCGTCCCCGATGCATCGACCTATCGTAACGCCGTGCACTTCGTATTGAATGGCCGCAGCGAACCTCCCTTTGACGCTGGGCCGCACATTGATAGGATGTTGGCAAAGTGAAAGTAGCGACATTCGTACAAACGGCGTTTCAACAGAACACTCGCATCGTCGCGTGCGGCGATACTGGTGCGGCCATCTGCATCGACCCGGGCGAAGATTCGCCCGAAGTGGCGGGTTTCGTCTCGCAGAATGGCCTTGACCTGCAGGCACTGGTCATAACCCATGGGCATCTCGACCATATCGGCGGGACAAGCTATTTGAAGCGGGAGTTCCCTGATGCAGAGGTGCTCGTCCACGCCGAAGAAGAGAGCCTTTACTACTCGCTGCCAAATCAGCCGCTATTGATGGGCATTCAACCGCAGCAGCTCGCAACTCTGGGGATGAAATACGACGACCCGCCACGGGTAACGCGTAACATTTGTCATGGCGAGGTCCTGGAGGTCGGCAAGCTGCGCTTTGAAGTGAGGCATTGCCCCGGCCATACATTGGGCCACATCATACTGGTCGAGGCTAACGAAAAGGCAGTATTTACGGGCGATTGCCTTTTCAACGGGACGATCGGCCGAACAGATCTGCCGGGCGGTAATTACGATCAATTGATCTCGTCGATAAAGGCGAACGTGATGTCGCTCCCGGACGATTACACCGTGATGTGCGGCCACGGCCCCGACACCACGGTGGGTCAGGAGCGGACATCGAATCCGTTCCTTACCGGGGCCTATGACCTTTCAACGCCGTGACCGTAAATTGCCGAGTCCAGGACGGTTCCGGGCACATGGAGCGATTATTTACAATGGAGAAAAAAATATGAGAAGAGCGGTCTCAATTTCGGCAGCATTCTGCCTTTTTGTATCGATGGCGTTCGGCCACGGCAATAACAGCCACTTTCCAAAACAGCAGGACGTAACGGTCAAGACATCGCAGGTGAGCGGCAATGTATATATGCTTCAGGGACGCGGCGGAAACATCGGTGCCGTGACCGGGCCGGAGGGAATTCTTATCGTCGATGACGATTACCGGGCCGTAAGCGAAAAACTCGCGTCAGCCCTGAAACAATTGGGCAGCGAGAAGCCGCGATTCATTCTGAATACACATTGGCACGGCGACCACACAGAGGGAAACGAGTTCTTTGGCAAGGATTCGACGATCATCGCTCACGTGAATGTGCGCAAACGCCTGCTTGACCCGCCGATCATCTTCGGGCAAAAGACCAGTCCGTACCCAGCGTTCGCGCTTCCCATCGTGACATATACGGAAAGTATGACGATCTACATCAACGGGGAAGAGATCCGTCTTGTACATTATCCGAATGGCCATACTGACGGCGATACGGTCGTCTTTTTCGATAAGGCGAATGTCGTTCATTTTGGCGACACGTTCTTTGCAGGACGGTTTCCGTTCGTTGATCTAGACAGCGGCGGGAGCGTACAGGGCTTGATAAATAATATCGACTCGCTTATAAGCAAAGTTCCCGCAGATTCAAAGCTGATCCCCGGCCACGGCCCTGTTTCGACGCTTGCCGATCTGAAGAATTACCACTCGATGCTCATTGAGTCCTCCAAGATCGTTACGGACGCAATGAAGGCGGGAAAGTCGCTTGAAGAAATACAAAAAGCCGGCTTGCCTGATAAATTCAAGGAAGCCGGCTCGGGTTTTATCAAGACCGATGCATGGATCGCCACGGTCTACC
>JAJNPX010000340.1 GCA_021155145.1 Acidisarcina sp.
CACGATGGGGCAAACCGTCCGGCAATTGATCGCGCGCCACCGGCGATTGAGCAATACCAGATGAAGTATTCCAACCGCTCCGCTTCCGATCATGACCTGGAGTGCCATCGACTCGGCCAGCGTTCCGTAACTGCCCTGGACAGTGGCCGATGACAGGCTCCATGCCTCGACCGGCTTCGAAGCGAACAGGAACGCGAATGACGCGACCTTCAAGATCGTCAGGACGACGTGAAGCGAGTACTCGGCCGTCGAAAGGCCGCCGATCGATGCCCGGCTGTCATTCTCGCTGAAAACGTCTGCGAGCTCCGTCGCGAGGGCGGCTACAACGAAGAATACGCCTGCCCATAATGCCCAACCGCCGAAATTCTGATAGTAGAGAAAGAAGCCGACCGGGACCATTAGAAACGCGAACAGCATATGAAGCTTGTGCTCGTAACGCGATTCCGGACGCGTGTGAAGCTTGTACTTCCAGATATGAAAGTAGAACAGATCTACGGCACCGAGCAGCATGAATAGGTTAAGAAAGACAAAACTCGCGATGACCAAGTGTTCCATTGTTTGATTCCTCCACTATAGTAACGCGTCATATATGTCCTGACATATATCATCTATATTTTCAATTCCGACAGAAATTCTTAGCAATCCTTCGGATACCCCGGCGGCTGCCCTTTCTTCCGGTGAAAGTGTCGCGTGGGTCATAAGGGCGACCGGTTGGACAAGGGTTTCTACACCTCCTAACGAGGTGGCAAAGGTGCATACCTTTAGGTTGTTGACCAGAGATCTTGCAGCGTCCGACGTTCCCACATCGGCGGCGACCATCCCGCCGAATCCTCGCATTTGCCGTTTGGCGATCTCATGATTTTGGTGATCCTCGAGCCCCGGATAAAAGACCGCCGAGATCTTAGGATGCCCCAATAACATATGTGCTAATGCGGATGCGTTGGAATTATGACGCTCCATTCGAAGCCCGAGGGTCTTGATACCGCGAAGCACCAGCCACGCGACCTGCGGAGCGATGTTGCCTCCATACAACTTCGCCGGCCCGTGCCGCGCCTTTTCGACCAGGTCCCGCCGCCCTACCATGACGCCGGCCGTCAGGTCGCTGTGCCCGCCGAGATATTTTGTGGCGCTGTGGATCACCAGGTCCGCACCGAGTTCGAGCGGCCGCTGGTTGAACGGTGTCGCAAAGGTATTGTCAACGACCGTCGCCACGCCGGCCTTTTTACCTATCGCCGCGACCTCGGCGATATCCGTGATCCTGACAAGCGGGTTAGAGGGCGATTCGATCCATAACATCCTGGTGTTAGGACGCAGGGCGGAGGCGTAGGCTTCTGCGTTTGCGGCATCTACGAACGTCGTCTTGATACCGAAAGCCTCGCCGATATGCTTTAGGAAATTCGTCGTCGTCGAATACATCGACTCAGGAGCAATAACATGATCGCCCGAGCCGACGAGCGTAAATGCCGCGGCCGACATTGCGGCCATACCCGATGCGAACGCGAGAGCATCGTCGCCGTGTTCGAGCTCGGCCATTGCCCTTTCGAGCGCCGCTACCGTCGGGTTGCCCAGCCGGCCGTAAAAATAACCCTCTTTCTCATAGTTATGGATTGCTATTCCATCATCGGCATCCTTGAAGGCGAAGACCGACGCGCTGTATATCGGCACCGAAACGGCACCGTGGTCAGCCATTCGATCTTCGCCCGCGTGGACCGAAAGCGTGAAAAACGAGTCGTCCTTCATTCGTCTGATACTCCATTAGCAGCAAGGTGAATTTGTCGCTGCAATGGTAGATGCTTTCTGGTTCGGTGTGCAACAGGCCGACGTGGAAAGCGGGCTTGCTTCCGTGAGTTCTGCGTGGCTGACCTTGTCGCCGCAGCCGCAAGCGCTTGCCTCCGGCTCGGTATTCTCCAGAACAACGAAGACCTCCCATTCATTTCCGTCCGGATCTCTTGCCCACGTCTTGTCCTGCAATGCGTAGCAGCAGTCGACCTTCATCTCATCAACGGTCAAAAGGCCGGATCCGATCCAACGCTCGCGCGTTTTGAGCACATCGTCGGTCGATTCGACCTGTATCCCGAGGTGCGACAAAGTTCCGCCTTCTGTGTAGGCGACCTCGTTCAAAACGAAGTTGATCGGCGGGTTCTGGACGTCGAATTTCGCGTATCCGAAACGCGGCTTTTCGCTTGCTTCACCGAGCTGATCTTTGACGATCGAGTGGGTCGTCGTATTGCCCTTGATGAACTTCACGGGTTCTATCCCGAAAAGCTTCTTATAGAAATCGACGCTTGCCTCTACGTTCTTTACGTTAAGAGAGATATGCGGTTTGAGTGCTTTGACTGACATGAGAATGGCTCCTTTTCTGAAATCATATACGCTTTTACATATATGTTAAAGCGAATATATCCTCCCAATCGCATATTGTCAACAAATAATTTCAATTTTGTGATAATATTTTCGTATGAGCGAGATCAAATACCTTCAGGATATGGAATCTCTTTTCATGGCCCTCGCGGATAAGACACGCCTCAGGCTGTTGAACCTGATGACGGAGGATGAGGTCTGTGTATGCTTTTTTACAGAGGTTCTGGGCGACAGCCAGCCGAAGATATCGCGGCACTTAGCTTATCTGAGAAATGCCGGTCTGGTGCAAGCAAGACGCGACGGAAAGTGGATGCACTATTCGATAAAGTGGCCTGATGATGCGGGGATGCGCTCTATCCTGCAGAGCACTCTGAGCGCCCTGGAGGAAAACCGTGAAATGCAGGTAGATAAGGCAACCTACAAGAACGTCTGCTGCACTCCGGAGCTTTTGGTCCAGATCGCGAAAACGCCGATAGATTTCATATCGCCGCAAACGAATATGTTGGAGAATTCGCAAAGAGCAGCGGCACCGGCTCACAATGAATTGGACGAGTTCCTGCTTTGATCGCGGCCCGAAAACGGACAATGCCTGCAGCCGTTCTCGCAGCAATATCCACGTTTCCTCAGGAAAGCCGCAGTCAGCACCATTAGGCCATTCTCAAAATAGAAATCGACGCCTTCGACAAGCCGCGGAGGCGTTTCGTTTTGTCTGGATATATCTTCGCTCATCTAGGGCCGATTATCACATTTCCGGAGCTTGCCGGAACGGTTCTGATTCATACAGTGCGAGGAATTCCTTATTTCCCTCCGCTCCGGTGATGGGCGATCCCATCACGCCCGACGGCCTCAGGCCGTGTTTCGAGGCCGAGTCATTCACCTCTTGGATGACGCGTTGATGCTTTTCCGGTTCGCGAACGATGCCGCCTTTTCCGACCTCGCCCTTCCCCACCTCGAACTGAGGCTTGATAAGGATAATAACGCTGCCGCCGGACCTCAGCAGTGGGGGAAGTGCCGGAATGATCTTCGTGACGGATATGAACGAGACATCGATCACGATCAGGTCGAATAAGGAACCAAGGTCATCCGGTTTCAGATTTCGGGCATTGGTCTTTTCCCTCACCTCGACCCTCGGGTCGGTCCGCAGACGCCAGACAAGCTGATTTGTCCCGGCGTCGACCGCGACCACTTTTTCGGCGCCGTGCTGCAGAAGGCAATCGGTAAAGCCGCCCGTTGACGCTCCGATATCGAGGCATGTCAGGCCAGCCGGATCTACATTGAACACACGCAAAGCCGCCTCGAGCTTCAGCCCTCCGCGGCTGGCATATCGCGATTCGGGCGATTCTCCTTTGATGCGAATGACGCGGTCGGCAGCGAAGGCCTCCGATGGCTTTGCGACCCGCTGTTCGTCGACCAGCACGACGCCCGCCATCACCATCGCCTGTGCTTTCGACCGCGACTCGGCAAGGCCGCGCTCGACGAGCAGTTTGTCGATGC
>JAJNPX010000393.1 GCA_021155145.1 Acidisarcina sp.
GCTGAGTGGTGTTACCGGCCCGACGACGTCTTCGCCAGCGGCAATAAGCCCGACGACGCCGGCGGCGAATGCCCCGGCATCGAATACGGCGGCGGGCAATTCGGCAAGGCAGGCGAACACTAATAGGTAGTAAGGATTATGCAAAACGCTGATGCATTGGGTTCGGGTTTCCCGGCCCAGCCAAAGGAAAATTATTTGACGAATGGATTTTCGTTGAAGTCCTGGCTCTTGACGAAAGATCACAAGCGCATCGCGATCATGTATTTGATCACGATATCGCTGTTCTTTATGGCCGGCGGAATCTATGCCTCGGTCATCAGGCTCGAACTGCTTACGCCAAATACCGATCTGGTGAACTCTGCGACCTACAACAAGGTCTTCACCCAGCACGGCATCCTGATGATCTTTTTCTTCCTGATCCCGTCCATTCCCGCGGTACTCGGCAACTTTCTGCTGCCGATAATGATCGGGGCAAAAGACCTTGCATTGCCGCGCATCAACCTTCTGAGCCTTTATATTTATTGGATCGGTGGAGGCCTTACGGTTTACGGGCTTTTGCAGGGCGGCGTCGATACGGGCTGGACCTTTTATACTCCGTACAGCACGACGTTCTCGAATTCATTTGTGATGGTGGTAGGCCTGGGCATCTTCATCAACGGGTTTTCTTCGATCCTGACGGGGCTCAATTTCATCGTCACTATACATACGATGCGGGCTCCTGGGATGACTTGGTTCCGCCTGCCGCTTTTCGTATGGGCCCAGTACGCGACCAGTCTCGTGATGATCCTTGGCACGCCCGTCGTCGCCATCACGGTCCTGCTCGTCGCGATAGAGCGGGCGGTCGGCGTCGGCATCTTCGATCCGGCCATCGGCGGTGACCCGATCCTTTTCCAGCATCTATTCTGGTTCTACTCGCATCCGGCCGTGTACATCATGATCTTGCCGGGAATGGGCGTGATATCGGAGCTCATCTCGAATTTTTCCAGAAAGAAGATCTTCGGATACGAGTTCATCGCATTCTCATCGATTGCGATCGCGGTCTTTGGATTCCTGGTCTGGGGACACCATATGTTCGTCAGCGGCCAGTCGATCTACGCTGGCCTGGTGTTTTCGTTCCTGACGATGGTCGTGGCGGTGCCGTCGGCCATCAAGATGTTCAACTGGACGACCACACTCTACAAAGGCTCGATCTCATACGACACGCCGATGCTCTATGCGCTCGGCTTTATGGGGTTGTTCCTGATCGGCGGACTTACAGGCCTGTTTCTTGGTTCCGTCGGCCTGACGGTACATCTGACCGACACATACTTCGTCGTTGCTCACTTTCACTATGTTATGGTGGGCGGCCAGGTGATCGCGTATCTGGGCGGCATTCACTATTGGTGGCCAAAGATGACGGGCCGCATGTACTCGGAATTCTGGGGCAAGATCTCGGCGATGCTCGTCTTTATCGGGTTTAACCTCACGTTCTTTCCGCAGTTCATACTCGGTTATCAGGGAATGCCGCGACGCTATGCTTCGTACCCGGCAGAACTTCAGGTGCTTAACATCTTTTCGACGGCCGGAGCCTCGGTGCTCGGCGTCGGGCTGGTAATGCCGGTCATTTACCTGACCGCATCGCTGATCAATGGCAAGAAGGCCGGGGACAATCCGTGGATGCTCCCGGGTCTTGAGTGGCGAACAAGTTCGCCGCCGCCGACCGAGAACTTTGACCGGACCCCGGTCGTCACGTGGGAGGCTTACGAATTTGGCGAAGAGAGCGGCCTCGACCTTGAAGCGGCCCGCCGTAGAGACGCGGTCACAGCGGTCTAATTTGCAGCACAAGCGGATCTTAGTTCCGTGTTCCAATTATGTCGTCACACGCAGACACACACGAAGAATTTCATTACCACGCACCGGGCTTGCAGCACCAGTTCGAGGACATGAAACAGCAGGAGGAAAGCGTCTCGATCGGGATGTGGATGTTCCTCGTGCAGGAAATAATGTTCTTTGGCGGGCTATTTACCGCCTATCTGGTGTTTCGCTCGCGCTATCCGATGGCTTTTGCCGCGGGCAGTAATCACCTGGATGCATTTTGGGGCGGCCTCAACACGCTGGTGCTGATCGTCAGCAGCCTCACGATGGCATTGACGGTCTATTACGCTCAAAAAGGGAATCGGAATATGCAGGTCGTGATGATCATCCTCACGATGCTGTTCGGTGCGACCTTTCTCGGGGTGAAGGTGATCGAATACTCCGATAAGTACGAGCACGGCCTCGTTCCGGTGCAGGGTTGGAACAGGAAGATAAAGGCGGGCGAGCATAAGACCGAAACGTCATCCATAACGATGCCGTTCGAGACCCGAGCCATCGCATCTGAGTCGACCGCGGGCACCACGGCCGTCCACCCGAATCCGAAGGGCGAATTTCAGATCGACGTCGAAAAGGATATGAAGCTGCCGCAGCTCGCCAAGGACGGGAATTTCCTGACGGAAACCGAGCGTGTAGGGTATACCAATCCGACCACCGGCCAGCTAGATCCCGAAAAGTTCAGGGACAAGGTCCGCATCTTTTTCTATATATATTTTGTGATGACGGGCCTGCATGCTCTCCACATGATCATCGGCCTCGGCCTTATGGCGTGGCTGCTTTGGATGTCTTGGCGCAACACGTTCAGTGCCGAGTACTATATGCCGGTCGAGATGTCGGGCCTTTACTGGCACTTTGTCGATATCGTCTGGATCTTCTTATTCCCTTTGCTTTACCTCTTGGGAAGGCACTTTGTTCATTAGGAGACGTCAATAAATGTCGGATATTCATCAAGAACACGATCATATGACTATCCCCAGGTATTTGGGGGTGTTTTTGGTACTCGTGGTCGGCACTATTGTCACATATTACGCAGCGACGATAGATATGGATTTCATTTTTCCGGGTATGAACACGCTCGTGGCCCTCGCGATAGCGTTCACTAAAATGACGGTCGTGATGCTCTTCTTCATGCACGTATATTGGAGCCCAAGGCTTATATGGCTTTCGGCGGTCGCAAGCTTTTTCTGGCTCGCGATAATGTTCGCCTACGTTATGCAGGACTATTTGACCCGCAGCACGGGTGTTTTCTCAGGCTGACCGGTGCGAATTGGCGTATTTACGGCCGCGGTTCGGAAGCTGTCCGGACGCGGCCTTTCCATTTGGGCAAACTAGGATTTATCCGCCCCTACATGGTATTATTTTCGGTTTAATACGCGTGTATTATCGAATATTTGTTTAGGTTTTTGCGATACAACAAGGCGGTATCTTAGGACATCAGAGAACGAGGATGTTTTTTAATATTTATAGGCTGCGATCATCTTTTCTAATCCTCGCGACAGCTCTCTTGCTATTTTCGGGCTGTAACGTCGTCAAGAAAGAGAGCAAGACCCCGATACTTTTGAAGACGGAGAATGCCTCTCAGTCGGAATTAATGGACGAAGTGAACCGCTTTGCCCGTGTGACGTCGATGCGGGCAAAAATGGACCTCAAATTCGAGGACAATTCCTTTGCGCAATTCGGTTCGAAAGAGGTCTATCGGTCGGCGGACGGCGAGGTCGTGGTCCAACGTCCGGCGAGCATCTATTTGAAGGTGCAGGTGCCCGTCATCAAGACCGACGTCGCCCAGATGACCTCCGACGGCGAGAAATTTCGGGTGGCGATCCTGCAGGACAACGGCAACGGCAAGTATAAGAAGTTCGTAATGGGGACGAACAATGCCGATTACTCCAAATTGCAGAAGGACCTGAACGCCGCGGAAGGTGAGATGTCCGGCGAGGTTCGGCAGAATATCAACGCTTTTGCCAACCTTCGCCCGCAGCACTTTACCGACGCGATGCTTGTGCGGCCGACCTCGGGCGACTGTGTCTATACACAGAGTTCGATCTTTCAGGTGGAAGAGGACGAAACGCAGAGCAAGAAGTCGCCCTTGCGAAAGGTCACGCGCGGCTACTATCTGCTTGACGAGTTTGTTCGGGCCGAAAACGGAGAATTGAAGATCAAGAGACGGTTCTGGTTTGACCGCGTCGGCGGTATTCGGCTCGCCCGGCAGCAGATATTTGACGCGAAAGGCGAGATCGAATCGGACATCACATATGGCAGGGAAGGGACGCTGACCGAGACGAACGATTACGCAAGGCTGCCCCTGCAGATACTGGTCACGCGTCCGCAGGAGAAGTATTCGATGCGTTTGACCTATCAGTCGCCGGAGGCCGTCACGATCGGCAAGAGCTATCCTGCGAAGGCCTTCGTTCTCGAGAATTCGTGGGATCTCGAGGTCATAGATCTCGATAAGCGCCTTCAGGAAGCAACGGCGCAGAGGAATTTGCCGGTTCCCACACCGTCGGTGTCAACGCGGTTTCAGTAGATCTGATGAAAACGATATTAAAGGCCGAAGATCTGACGAAATCGTACAAGATCGGCAAATTAGAGGTTCCCGCTCTGCGCGGCATCTCGCTCGAGGTGAAAGAGGGCGAGTTCGTCGCGATCATGGGGCCATCAGGATGCGGAAAATCAACCCTGCTGCATCTGATGGGCGGGCTGCTTTCGCCGACGAGCGGGTCGATCATTATCGACGGCGAGGACCTTTCGAAGGTTTCGGATGCCCAGCGGACCGACATCCGCCGCCGAAAGATTGGCTTTGTTTTCCAGCGATTTAACCTTTTCCCGACGCTAACGGCCGAGGGGAACCTGAAGCTGGCCGAAAAGATACATCTCGGCAATGGGGCAAAGA